>PBMI01000001.1 GCA_002722545.1 Opitutia bacterium
ACCTTTCCGCTTTCAATGACCGGAGTCGGGGAGGCGTAACTGTTGAGTTTGTGCACCCACTGAGGCTGCTTTTTTTTCAAAATTTCAATGTCCTGCATTACCTTGCCCGACTTGGGATCAATCTTGAGGGCCCGCAGGCTTACCTTGGAAAGAACGGTTACGGTAGGCAGGCCCTTGTTGTCCTTTAGCCTCTCCTTCTTTTCCGCTTCCGAGGCGGGAGTCTCGATGGCCGTCGTTACCCAAACGGTTTTTCCATCGTGTACGGGCGAGGAATGTCCGCGCCCAGGAAGAACCGATTTCCAGGAAACGTTCTTGGTCTTGTTCCATTCGGAGGGATAACCGCTCTTGCCTGCATGACCGTTGGCTGACGGTCCTCTCCATTGGGGCCAGGATTCGGCTCCGCAGAGAAGGCTCGTAATGAGAGGAAGAAGAGCGAGGTGTTTCATATCGGTTTACCTTTCTTTCAGGGAAGTCTTTTGACCATGAGATTACGGAACAAAACCGTGCTTCCGGGATCGTGTCCCTGAAGGGCAAAAGTTCCTTCCCCCAGAGTTCTTTCAAAGGAGGACCCCGTTTTCCAATCGTCAGGTTGAGTCCACTCGATAATGACCTTTCCATCCACCTTGGTCACCACCTTTTTGCCTTCGACCTTGATGTAGACCTCGAACCATTCGTCGTCCTTGGCGGGTGCTTCCAAGGTATCCTTCACCCCATAGACGCTGGCTGTTTTCTTCGGATCGTGATAAGTGTTGTTGATTTGGCACTCGAAGCCCGCCTTGGGCCATCCTTCATCCTGAAAACGGGTATGGAAATAGATTCCTGCATTGGAGTGTGGCAAGGTCATGACCTGGGCCTTGAATTCAAAATTCTTAAAGGGCTTTTTGGTTTGGTAGAACAGATGGCAACGCCCGGGAGCATTGGCTACGATACATCCGTTCTTGACGGAAAAAGAGACTTCGTTCTCGTTGGCCTTCCATCCCTTGAGGGTTTTGCCGTCGAACATACTGACCCAACCTTTTCCGGGGACATGGTCCTTGGCCAGGTGCTCTCCAAGCAAGTCCCGACCGAAATCGCCGTCGAAGTCTCGCCACACTGCGTGGACGTGGTTGGCGTCGTTTTGCGTGGAGTCGTACTCGAAGAGGAATTTCGGTGTTTGAATCCGATAATAATGACCTTCCCCAGCCTTTTGGCTTCCGGCCCAGGCGAAATAGGTGTTCTTCGGATCAAGGAGAGGGTTGCGAGAGGAGACTTGTTCGACGACCTCGGGGCGGTGTTTGAGAACGTATGCCTGAACGATTTCATTGAGCCAACCCTTTTGACGCGAATTCATCTTGGTTATGGGAAGGCCTTGGGGAGGGAAGAAAGTCTTTCGGTCGACTGTGCTGTCTTGCCCCGAGTAGATGTCTCTGGGAGCTTTGTCCGAAAGAATCGCCATGTTTTTTTGCGGAGGGGAAAGGGAACGCACGAACTTTCTGGCTTTGTTTTCCTCGTCCGCCAAAACCTTCAGACCCTTGAATGCGCCATCCTTGACTTCGGCCGGGCTTGCTCCCCAGAAGCTTGGAGTCACCGAAAAGATCCGTCCGTTGACCAGAGTGAAATTAAGCGACAGGTGGTGCCCCTCGAAGCGCCATCCCCAAGTCCCGGAGGCATCGGGCTTCCCGAAGATGGAAACATGGTACAAGGATGGATCTCGGATGTCGCGCCCTTCCATTTCGAAGAGGATTTGCTCGAGAATCATGATGGTCGAAGCTTCGAGGTGTCCGCGGTGACTCAAGCCCGAGGCAAGCAGGGCATGTGCAAGGGTTCGCTGAGCGGGTTTCATGTTTCCCAAGGTCAGACCGAGACGCTTGCCATTGGGTTTGATAAAATTGCCGGGAACGAAATGCCATCTTTCCCGCTCCTTGTCCTTCCATGAGAAGACGGCTTCCTTCTTTGCCTTGTCGTCCAACGACAATATGAAGCGCTGAGCCGCGGTAGCCATGTCGGTGGCGGGGTCGTGAGCAAAGGCCTTGCCGAGCAAAGCGAGGAAGAGGGTGAAGATGGTAAGAAGTTTCATGTTTGAATGACAATCAAATGCGAGATAAGCTGAAAACGTCCATGCAAAAGATTCGGAAACTTCCAGAATGTGAAGGAACCTTGACGCTTTCGATCTGGTTGGGTACCGAATATTGAGGATGGTTCAACAAAGGCAAGGAAGGGTGTTTACCTGATGGTTCGAAAACTGGATAACGAGGTTTCTCTGGTTTCAGGTTCCATTTTCTCCGGTGGCGGGGTGGGGGACGTCGGAATCGAGTGGGGGGCCAAGATTCCGGTTCTTGCAGCTTGTGAATGGGTCCCTTCCCGAGCCGCTCTGATAAGGAGTAATTTCCCGAAGACCAAGGTTTTCGAGGGAGATATTTGGAAACTACAGGATTCTTACGTCGAGTACTTTCAATCGAAGTTGAAGGGATCAAGACCCTGGCTTCTCACTCTTTCGCCACCTTGTCAGGGAATGTCTTCCAACGGAGCGGGTCGAATCTCCGCCGCCATCCGCCAAGGCAATCGACCGGAGGAAGACGAGCGCAATCGTTTGATCCTACCCGGCATAAACGTTCTCGAGCAACTGCAACCGGACTGGTTCATTCTGGAGAACGTCAGGAGAATGGAAAACACCATCATTCGAAACGAAAAGAACGAACCAGAAAACATTCTCGACTGTCTGGCCCGGCGTCTCCATCCGCTCGGATACTCCATTCGGGCGAACGTACTGGACTTCCGGGCCTACGGTGTTCCTCATCATCGTTCGCGCTTGATCACCATAGGTTGTCGTATTCCCTCACTCCTCAAAGAGACACCGCCGCTGCAATCGGTTTTCTCTAAAGCGTTGAGTCGCTTTCATCCCATGCCGACACATGGCGGAGAAGGACAGCCTTCTTTCGTTAATCTTCGTCAGTCAATCGGAGGATTACCCAAGCTTGATGCACGGGATCTCTTGGTGGATCCAGGCGATCCATACCACTGCATACCCAAGTGGAACGATAAACAGTACTTTTGGATGAAAAACACTCCCGAAGGACAGACTGCTTTCGAAAACGACGAATGCCCCGAGTGCGATGAGTTGGTGCGGGATCGCTCTCTTACCTCTTGCTCATGTGGTTGCCCTCTCCCGCGACCGCAGCTTTCCAAACCGGGTGGAACGAGGTTGGTCAAAGGCTTTCGCTCATCCTATCGAAGGATGTGGTGGGACAAACCGGGGGCAACCCTGACCATGAACAGTGGTGTGATTTCGAGTGACCTCAAAGGGCACCCTGAACAGAATAGAGTTCTTTCCATTCGCGAAATCATACTCCTTTCCACCTTGCAAAACCCTCGATGGAAAAAAGCCTATTCGTTCGAGGGTATCGAGTACGGGAGAATGAAAGAGGAGGAAGTGTTTTCGAAGAAGTTGATCCGTGAAGTCATCGGAGAATCGATTCCACCCTTGGCGATGTTCAGAATCGTGGAGCATTTGACTGATTTGGACGGAAGGTTTTAGCGGAAGCGGTTCAATAAACTCTGTAATACACCTCTGTTTTCCCGCGATTTGTCTTCCTTTTTTTGAGCTTTGCCATGCCCGTGGTTCCTTCCTTCCTCGTTACTCTACCATCCTTGTTGGAATCGAATAGAGGAAATAGGGCAGGTCTGGTGAATTCTTCCTTAGTCAGGAAGCCATCCTCGTTCTTGTCCAAACGGGTAAAGAGATCACCCTTGTTTTCTTTGCTTTCACTATTCGGGGTTTCGGGTTCGAATTCGCATTCCAAGTAGCCGATCAGCATCTCATCCTCCGACTGGTCACCCCAGCGCACTCGGGCGTCCGGGTCGGGGTTGGCTGGATTGTCCTTGCTGTTGTCAAATACACCCGTTACTTCAATTCGGCTGCCGGGAGGTAGAAGGCGGGGCTCTCTCAGCTCATATCGAAGTTGCCAGTTGAAATCGTAGCGGGGGACGTCGAGCAAGGTTTCCCTTTGATCGTTATTACCGATCAGTTCGTACTTGATTGCTTTACCGCGCAAGTGCATGTGGGGCATGAATGCCCGCACTACGGTCCCTTCGGGAATTGGTCGGGAGGCAATTTCGGAATGATCGGCCTTGTTGGGCGGAATGTCGATGCGATGGTTGGCAACGGGAATGGTCCGCACCACCTTCTCGGGAGCTTTCTTTGCAAAACGCAGTCCGATCCTCGTCCGGTCGGTGGTTGCTTTCCCGGTTGGGGTATAATGCATCTGAAAGAAGAGAGTTGCCCCGGCAGGGAGTTTCTTGGCCACTCCCTCGGGGAATTGAACGAAGGTGTTGCCAGGGACGTAAGCGGCCAAAGCGCCGGCTCGTTCCCTATTCACTCCGTCCGCGCCGGCGAAAACGAGAACGTGATGGACAACGCTTGGAGCGGTAGGTCTCACCTCCGTAGCCTGTATCCATCGGTCCTCGGGAAAATCTGTCTTGACCCGTAGATTGACGTAGGGCATCACGCCAGTCGCTTTAACCTGAATTTCCCGAGGAAGGGAGAATACGACGTCGGGCTCTCCGATGGTCCACTCGATTTTGCGGACTTGGGGGACGGGGGCGTCAGCCGGGTTTCCTTCCGGTTTACCGTTTTTTATCCAACCAAGGAGGTCGGCTTTGTCGGATGCGCAAAGGGTGCGGTCATTGGCCCAAGGGGAGGGGTGACCGGGAGGGGGATCGGAGGCTAACCAGGGCGGCATGATGCCTTCGGAAACTACCTTTCGAATCATCCCGGCATTTTCCTCTGCCTCATCATAATGTTCTAGGCCGAAGGGCCCAACACCTCCTTCGCGGTGGCATTCCACGCAGTTGGCTTCGAGTATGCGTGAGATTCGGTTGTGATAAGTCCAAAGGGGGGCTGGCTCTTCTACCTTCGAAACGTCTAATTCGCATCCCGGAGCCCATAAGGCGGATGATTCGATGAGTTCTCCCCCAAGGTGAGCCTCCAATGCATTCTTCAAGTATTGCGTTCTGGGTTTTTTCAATTGATAGCCGATTCCGTATTGGTCGTCGACCGGTCCACGGTAGATGATGGTACGGGCGGAATCCAAGACAAAGGTATCCGTTGTCGTACGAGCACCTAGGAGGCGGGACAAGGATTCCTCCTCGTCCAAAAGCATGGGCCCCTTGAATCCGTGTTCCCGTCCCATTTCGAGAAGATCTTCTTTGGCTCCCTGAACGGCAATCGGATCTACGAAGATAAAAGCAACGTCATGCTTGCGGTATTCACTTTCCAGTTTCGCAAGAGACGGTGCGAAACGCTTGCTTAGCGGACAGGAAGCTCCGGTGAAGGCAACGACCAAAGCTTTCTTGTTTTTGAAGTCGGAAAGCTTTCCTTTTTTCCCATCGGCCGTGACGTATGAAAGGTCCGGAACCCAACGGCCTACGCCATGGGCCTGGGCGTCGATGGGTTTGGGACCTTGACGGAGGGGAGCGGAAGGTGCTCCTGCCAGAAACGAAACCAGGGCAAGTTGGGTAAGGTGCGGGATTAGTTTCATGACGGAGAAGTTATGGGTCATTTGACCGTATGGCGAATTTGAATTCATGCGCTCTCCCTACACCGCATCACCCGAGATCTTTACGTCGATTGGGTCTACTTGGTCCTTTGGTACACTTTGACGTAATCCACCAACATTTTAGCGGGGAATTTGGTCGATGCATCGGGATTGCCGGGCCAACGTCCACCCACGGCCAAGTTGAGCACAAGGTGGAAGCGTTGGTCGAAGGGGGCCGGGAACGGGGCTTTGTCGGAAGACCATTTTTGTTGGGTTTGCCATGTCTTTCCATCGATTCCCCAAGTGATCTTTCCTTTTTCCCAAAAAATTGAGAATACGTGGAAGTCGTCGGCAAAGGTCCCAGAGGGTAACTTGTATTTGTCTCCCGAATGATGGTTCTTGGGCCATCCTCCACCATAGTGGAGAGTTCCGTGATAAGTCGACGGTTCGTGACCGACCAATTCCATGATGTCAATCTCTCCGCTCGATGCCCAGCCTCCGTATCTTTCATCGGTGGGCAACATCCAGATGGCCGGCCAGATTCCCTGACCGATCGGAAGTTTGGCCCGGACATCCACCCGGCAATAGGTCCAGTCCCCCCGAAGCTTGCTGCGAATCCGCCCGGATGAATATGGTTTGACCGTTCCGGCCATATTTGGGCTGTCCTTGTGGGCTTCGATCACGAGGTTGCCGCCTTCCACCCGGAGATTTTTCTTGTTCCATCGGTAGGCTTGCATCTCGTTGTTCCCACCCCCCAAAGCATTCTCTTCGACGCCCCATTTTGAATAGTCGAGGGAGTTTCCATTGAATTCGTCGGCCCACACGAGTTTCATCTTTCCGGCTTGCTGGGCGTGAGTAAGGGAAGTGAACAACAAGAAGCCAAGGAGAGGCAAGATAGAGATCGATGATGAGTTTTTCATGAGTTGTATGAGTTTCAGGTCGGAAAATTTACCAGTCGTCGGTACGGAAAGGCGAGGCTGGGAATCCTTCGCGGTTGTAGAGGTTGGCGCCCAAGGGGTTTGCCGAGAAGGCGTATCGTACGGCCACGGGCACCGGTACGTCGGGATGGGAAACCACGACCGTATCTCCATCGATCATGGCGTTTCCCCAAACCCACACTCTATCCTTCCCGGCGATGGCGAAGCGTTCGAGCTTGGCGTCGATCACGATTTCCTCGGTTGGTTCGAGTCCATTCTTTTCTCCGATTATGAGGCCTTTTCCAATATGTGAAAAATGAATCCGGACCTGGCTGTTTTTCACCTCCATCTTTTCGTAGAGCGGGCCGCTCGGAACGATTTCAAGGCCGTAGGTTTTGGCAAGGGCCCATTGGGCAAGCCGCTTGCCGACATCCTGCTTGTTCTTTGGGTGAATGTCGCTGGTCTCTCCGATGTCTATGATAACCGCCATCCCCGAGTTCGGTATGTCGAGCGCCTTTCTTTCGGCATCGCGGATCTTGGCGTAACCGTCTCCACCTTGCGGGGTCTTTTTGTCATTGGTGAAATTGGCCAACTGCACCCAGTAGAAGGGGAAATCTCCCTGATTCCAAACCTTTCGCCAGCCTTTGACCAAGCCATGCTTCTTGTGATAATAGGTTTCGCCTTCATTCCCGTTTGATTCCCCCTGATACCAAATCGCTCCCCTGATTGCATAAGGTACAAGAGGATGAATCATTCCGCGGTACAAGCGTGTCGGGTCTTGATGACTGGTGCCGATCCCAACCTGGGCGGCGGTTGGTCGGGCAGGGGGGAAATCACCGGCCTGAACGGCTCTCTCGGCTTCCTCGATCCAATCCCTCATGCTCTTGATCCCGGCGAGGTGGCGGGCCTTACCTTGCTCGGTAGATGGGTCTACTGCTTCGACCCGCTTGATTACCTCTTGAGCGAAGCCTTGATTGGTTATGATTCGATAGCCCTCAATCGGCATCCATGGCTCGATCCGGGTCCCTCCCCATGACGAATTGATCAATCCGATTGGTACGTCGAGTTGGCCCATTAAAGAGCGGCCGAAGTAATAACCAACAGCGGTAAAACCTCCTGCAGTTGCAGGGGAGCAAACTTGCCACTTCGCATCGAAATTTCTCTTATGGGAATCGGACGGAATCTTCGGAACTTTGATATGTCGGATGATCGGGTGATCTGCGGCTTGTCTTTCCTCAATCGGATTGAGGGCGCCGTTGACCGACCATTCCATATTCGATTGGCCCGAGCAAACCCACACCTCACCGACCAAGACGTCTATGAGCGTGATTTTCTCGGAACCGTAAATGGTCAGTTCACGTCCTTGGGCATTTGCTTGCATAGGAGGTAAGCGAACTTCCCATCGACCGTCTTCGCCTGCTTTTCCGGTGACCGTTTTTCCCGCAAAGGAAACTTTCACTTCTCGTCTCTCTTCGCACCAACCCCAAACAGGAATTGGTTTATCCCTTTGCAAGACCATGTGATTCCCGAAGATTGCGGGCAATTCCATCCCCGCGTAGAGGATTCCGCAGAAGGAGCAAAAAAGGAAGAGCAAAAAAAAGGTAATCTTGGAGGGCATGATCTTTGGATTATTTGAAAAATTAGATTGCGATATTAGACTAAGTTTTCCGATCAGTCCCAAGCAATCAAACACAAAAAAGTTTCCAAAATAAAAAAAGCGGCCCGTTCTCGTTGCCGAGAACGGGCCTAAAGCCAAGAAAGCCTACCCCAAAACTTCCTTGGATGAGTTGATTTAGCTAGATGCTTGTTCTCTCGTCAACCGAGTTTCCGAACTCGATTGTCGTTTTCCTGTTTGGGATACCTTTAACACTCTGTAAAGCAGGGCTTTAAGTTATTCACTTTTAATGACAAAAGTTATTCACTGCTTTTACGCATGCTTGTTAGCAACGAGCCTTTCGCATCGATTTTGACGTTAATATTCCCGTTTCCTTTTCTTTCCAGGCTCGGGGATGGGGTAGGATCCATCGGGGTTCGCTTGCAAAGGTGATTCCGATTTCATGGTCAGGTTTTCGGCTCCGGGACCAAATTGATGCTCGGAATTGAGCATTTCCTCGTAGCTTACCTCCAGACCCGTGTGCGCTGACATGCGCCCCATTGAAGTGACCACGCTGGCTTGTACGCCTCTCTGCACTTCGTTGTAGGGTTTGTCGTTACGGATTGCATCCATGAGGTGTTCCCATTCGTCTTGGTATGGGCTGGATTCCCGCAAGGGCCTGCCTCCTCCGCGTTGGCCGAACATCCAGGCCAGGTCGCTATCGGAGCCTTGTCCTTTGTGAATGCGGGCTTGGGAGCGGTGCCCACCCGGTCCGGAAATCAAAGCGTATCCTTTCGTTCCATGGGCATTGCTTGAGAACTCTTGGTGGCACCCGGCCATGTTGCGTCCATGGAGATACATCTTCGTCTCGTCGGCGAAGGTATATTCAACGGTATAATTATCGAAATTTTGATCTATTTTATCCCCCCGATAGTGCCGACCTCCCTGGGCCTGCGCCTTGACTGGCCAGGCATCCTTCATCCAGCAACACTCGTCGATGTTGTGTATGAAGAAGTCGCTGAAAGACCCTCCGCTCAACCAAAGAAAACTGTGGAAATTTTTGATTTGGTGAATCAGATCACTATCGTCGGTGGTATTTTTGTTAGTGAAACAAGAGGCGACTGGGCCTTGCATGCGGTAGGCCCTCAGGTTGAGAATTTGGCCGATTTCCCCGTCTTTGATTCGAGAGTACAACTCCCTGCGAGCTTGGCTGTGCCGGCACATCAAGCCAACTCCGACCTTGAGGTTTTTCTTCTTCGCCTTTTCATTGAGCTCGAGCATTTTACGGGAGGAGAATCCATCCGGCGTGACGGGTTTTTCCATGAAGACGTTGAGGCTCTTTTTGATCGCGTATTCGAAATGAACCCAGCGGAAGGCGCAGGGAGAGGTGAAGATCACCACGTCACCCGGGTCGAGGGCGTCCATGGCTTTCCGGTAACCATCAAAGCCAATGTGCCGTCGCTCGGTAGGGACGTCCACTTGTTCCTTGTGTTTGTTACGCAGTCCGTTGTAACTCCGGTCGAGTTTGCTCTGCACGACGTCGGCCATGGCCACGATTTTGGTCGGTCCATTGGCCAATGAAACCGAGAGGGCATTACTGACTGCTCCCGTTCCTCGACCGCCGCAACCGACTAGGGCGATCTTGGTGGTGTCGTCGTTTTTTCCATGTACGACGGGTAGAGCAATTCCTGCCAGGGCGCCGCCCGTCGCGATCTTTCCTGAATGACCTATGAATTTTCTGCGGGTGAGGGGGGATGGGTGAATCGTCATTTTTCTTGGCCTCTGGTTTGGGTTCGTTGTAAAGGGGTTTACTTTTCAATCTACTTTACGGTAGCTCGTGTTCAAGGGTTTTGCCTTCTTTGTTTGCGTCTGAATTCTGTTGAATTTCGTTAACCCGTCGAGGTACCGATGGAAAGTGTGATCAACACAATTCAGCAAAAAAATAATACCCGACGAACCTTGGGGGTTACTTTTTTGCAATGCAATAGATCGTGGACTGAGACCTGGTGAAAATCATTCCGGAAATCGGGGATAAGGTCGCTCGGAAAATTTCGTTGTCTTCCGGAAAAAGTGAGTTTTTGCATGTTACTTTCAATTTTTTGCGATTGGGCTCGACGACGTAGGTTTGCCCGGACTCGTTCTGAATGTAGTAACGTCCGTTTGAAACAAGTGGGGACCCGGAAAAAGCGCCTTTCAGGCGATCGACCCAAAGGGTTTTTCCGTCTTTGGCATCATAGCAGGTGATGATACCGCTCATGCTCGTTACGAAGACGAGCCCGTTTGCCGAGGCCGGCGACGGGAGGTCTCTTCCGCCATTGCGCTTGGCATGCCACTTCATGTGCGTCTTGGTAACGTCTCCTCGACCCGTCGGGTCAATGGCATAAAGGTCACCTGGTTTTCCATTGACTACGAATACCAGTTTGCCGTCGTAGAAGGGGACGGGAGATCCCCGTCCATTGAAGCTTTTGCAAAACCAGAGTTCCTTGCCATCGGCAAATGAATAGCCCCGAGCGCCGAACTCACCGTTCAGGACGATTTGTCTCTTGCCTTGAACGGAAATCACGATGGGCGTACTCCATCCTCCGCGGGGCTTGGTTTCTCTTTTCGTTTCCCAGACGATCTTGCCTGACTCCAAGTCGATCGAAACAAGCCTGGAGGGCCCGGTTGAATCGCAATTCTGCAGGACCACTCCATCGATAATCACCGGAGAGGCGGCTACGCCCCAGCTGCCCGGAAAATTTCCGAGGTCGACTTCCCAAAGTTTCTTGCCTTCCAAATCGAAGCAATGCAGACCAGCTGGCCCAAAAAAGGCCACCACTCTGTTTCCGTCCGTGGCCGGGGTCGGCGTTGCCCAGGTGTTCATCCGATGCACGGCTTCTTCCCTGGTATTCTTGACTTCCCTTTTCCACAGCAGGTCCCCCGTGTCCTTGTCCAGGCAATGAACGAATCTCAAGCCTCCCTCCTGATCGGCGGAGGTGAGGAATAACTTTCCGCCCGATTGAATGACCGATGATTGCCCGGAACCGGTTATCTCCTTTTTCCATTTGATCGAGTCGGCATTCCATTGCAGGAGGGTGTGTTTGTTTCCGATTCCCATCCCGGTCGGTCCGCGGAAGGAATTCCATTCCGCGTCCGCACATGCGAAAAAGGGAAGAGCGACAAGAGGAATAAAACCAAGTAAAAAAGTCTTCATCGCTTTGGCTCAGAGTTTTCGAACGCGGACGTTGCGGAACCATACCTCGTTACCGTGATCTTGAAAGCAAAGGTGCCCTTTTGGCATTCTCCCGAACTTCTCCCAGTTCTTGAACTTGCTCTTGGCGACACGATCGTTCCAATCCTTGCTTCCAATCTCATAAGAACACAAAAGCTGACCGTTCATGTGATGCTCCACCTTGTTTCCGGGCTTGATGATCAAACGCACGGAATTCCATTCCCCAATCGGTTTGAGGTTGGCCACTTTGGGGGCGTAGAGGGCGTAGCATGAACCGGTGTCTGTTTTTCCTCCCGCTTTCATGGTGTGGAAAATCTGCATCTCGGGACCAGTCTTGTAGGAAGGACCATCGGTTTCTGTGACCCGGTAAATAATACCGCTGTTTCCGGGTTTCGGTAGTTTCCATTCCAATTGTAATTCGAAGAACTTATATTGTTCACGGGTCATCAGGTCCCCCCCGGACTTGCCTTTTGCTTTGAGCAATTTGATTGCCCCGTCTTCCGCTACCCAGGCATCCCCGGGTTTGTCTTTCTTGTATCCTTTGAATTGGGAAAGGTCTTTACCGTTAAACAAGCTTGTCCAGGAGTCTTTCTTGGCGGCTTGGGTAGAAAAAAGGCAGGAGAGCGAAAAAAGAGCAAGAGAAGTAATCCGAATGGCGTTCATTGTTTGGTAAGTACTGGTGAATAGGTTGAGCGAATACACAAGTCGATAAGATCGATGGCGAATTGGCAAGCGGAAGAAATCGCTTCAGGTAAAGAAATTCGAACCATTGTTTGACATGCGCTATGCTTTTCGAATGAAAAACCTAGACTTCAAAAGCTTTATCATCGGTTTTCTTTTGGCAACCGTTCTTCTTCTCGGAATAGGGGCTTCCTCGAAAACAATCGACGTCCGAATCGTAGGCGTAGACAAACATTATGCCGATTGGGATCCCCTCGTCGTACAAATCAAAAAGTGAGTCCTATCCTTGCTCTCAAGGCAAGGATTGGAGAAACTTCGAGACGATCGAGTAAGCCTGGTCGACTTGTTCCAATTCCACCCATTCGTCGGTGGAATGGGCCTGTGCAATGTTTCCCGGACCGAAGACGAGAGAAGGGGTTCCACCGGTGGCAATCGGGGAAGCATCCGTGAAGTACGGAACGCCTTTGGGTTTGCGTCTGTTTGCCGCTCGCAGGAATGACTGGCATAAGGGAAGCTTCGGATCGGTGTTCAAAGGAGGGCAAGGCACGGAACGACTTTTGGAAAATTCGGGAAGAGGAATGCCCCTTTGCTTGAAAGCTACGGTCAATTCCTTCTTCACCGAGGCTTCCGTTTCTCCGGGGACCGTTCGTCGGTCCAAGTCGATCACGCAAGAGTCCGGGACGACGTTTGGTTGAGAGCCTCCGCTGATCTTTCCTACGCTCACGGTGGGCGACCCCAAAAGTGGGTGAGTCTTCGATTCAAGAAACAACGGGTACTCATGAAACAAAAAATCCAGGATGGGCGTCATCGCATGGACTGCATTGCGACCATGATGGGGCGTCGATCCATGAGCCGATTTCCCGATCGTCTTGAGTTGTAACCACAAGTTACCCTTGTGTGCGGTGACAACCTGCAGTCCAGTGGGTTCGCCTGCTATCGCCAAATCCCCTCTTGGTCCTTTTTGAGCAAGCTTGCGTGAACCGGCTTGTCCAAACTCCTCATCCACCAAACCAACAAAAAGGATCTCCGTTTCCCGGGGTGCGTTTCCATTCCTCGCCAAGTCGACGAATGCGGAGAAGAAAGCCGCCACCGAGCCCTTGGTATCACAAGTTCCCCGGCCGTGCATTTTGCCGTTTTTTACCCTTGGCGTGAAGTCCTTCTCGGGAGCGGGGACGACGTCCAGGTGAGGAGTAAGCATGACTCTGCTCTTTGCTTTGCCACTTGGGGCGATACGGGCAATGAGGTTTTTCCGGTCGGGTAGGACGGCTTGCCGACGAACTTCGATGCCGGCCGAGTTTGCGATGTCCTGGAGAAACTCCGATACCCTTTCTTCTCCGGTCAAGTCGGGGCGATTGGGAAGCAAGGTCGGGTTGATGCTTGGTCGGGCGACCAATTCACGAAGCAGGTGTTGGACTGGAGAAAGACGGGGCATATGTCGAAGCTTTCGAATTTGTGGTCAAGGGCAAGCCCGAACCGTGTCATGCTGGCTTGGTTGGTCTTCGTGGAGTCGGCGGCTTATCTCTGCCGAGTCAAAGATACTGAAGGAAAGTATAATGGTCAGGCTCTTGAATGAGCCCATGGATTCAAAGCTCTTTCAGGACAAGGTTCTTGTAGTCGATACCCATGTTGCGGTTGCCGTGGAGTTGGATACCGATTGGACCTTCCGGTTTCGCTGAGGATGACTCGTAGTTCATCACTTCCTTGTCCTGAAGCCAAACAGTGTACTTGGGTCCCACGGCCCGAATTTTCATCTTATTCCAATCTTTTGCCTTGAGTAAATTTGCGACTTCCTTGGCTTCCACCGGATAGCCTTTTCCGGGAATGTAGGGAGAACAGGTCATGTCGCGCTTGAGAGAACCGGAAATTCCGATTTGGATTTGGTCTTGCGTTCGCAAATGAACGCCCGAGTCGACCGTACCTTCTCCGAAACGAAAGTCGAATTCCATTTCGAAGTCGCGGTATTTTTTCTCCGTCCACAGGACCGATCCCTTTTTCTTGGGGCCGCTGCGGATTTGCAGGACTCCGTCGAGGATTTCGTACCATTTGGCTTCGTCGTTGCCCTTGGGAACCTTCCAGCCTTCAAGAGTCTTACCGTTGAAGAACGCTCCTTTTGAGGATGAAGTGCGGTTGAAGCGATGAACTCGGCCAACCACATTCCACTCCGCAACGAAAATGTCGCCGTTTGCATTGCAGGTGATTCCATGGGGGGCGGTTACGATTCCCGGGCGCCACTTTTCGGAAGGAGTCCGGTTGGTGCCGATTTCTCCCTTCGTTTCGTTTGCTCCCAAGTGCGCGTAGACTTCACCCTTCTTGTCGAGGATGGTTACACGGCCACGAAGCTCGCCGATTACGGCCCAGTCACCATGGATATGAACGCAAGCGGGCAGGCGGAGGCCTTCCTTCACCAATCCAATAAACTTCCCGTCCAGCCCAAGGTGGACAACCCGATTGTTGGCTCGGTCCATGCCGAGGATGCGGGCGGGAGTGAAGCGATGGTCGATAATCAACTTGTGGAGGGTTCTGAAGCCGTAGGGAGCGTTCTTTCCTCCGAACGAATTGAGGTATTTCCCCTTCTTGTCAAAACGGTGGACATGATCGGACGCGTACCCATCGGTCACGAATATGTCTCCGTTCTTACCTACGTCGACTCCGGTGAGCTTGACAAATCCTTCTCCATTTTTTCCCTTTCGCTTGAACTCGTCGGGAATCGAGTCGTCTTTGATGGAGAGAACGGTTTTACCCTGGAGAGTCATCTTGAGCACTTCGCTTCCGTTGACCCGTGCGGAGTAAATGAATTCGCCTTCCTTTTCCCGGCGGATGACGAAACCGTGCAAATCGCTTGCGGCTCCCTTGACGTTTCTCTTCCATTTGCCGTTGTCTGCGTAAACCTGCAGACCGGCCTTTGGGTCTCCGACACTGACGTAGACGTCTCCGTTCGAGCTGACGGCTATGTCGCCATGCATATTGCCGAGCTTTTCCTTTCCTTGGGGCAGAACCAGCCAATCGGGCATGGCGGTCCAGTTTTCCTTGGCGGACAGGTACCAGGCGTGAGTAAGGGAGAGTAGGATGAGGATGTATTTGTTCATTGTGGATTGATAATGATTGAAGAAGCGAAACCCGGTTCGGAGTTCTAGTTTCTCCTGCAATCAGAGTTGGTCGAAACGGTAAAGGTTCTTTTTGGTTC
The DNA here is from genome assembly GCA_002722545.1 of Opitutia bacterium. Taxonomy (GTDB): domain Bacteria; phylum Verrucomicrobiota; class Verrucomicrobiia; order Opitutales; family Seribacteraceae; genus Seribacter. The sequence continues at coordinate 15,101 of PBMI01000001.1, forward strand.
GGACGAGCAGAGAATCTCCCACCACTGCAGGCGAAGCCATGCAACCATCGTCCAGCTTGTTTCGACTGAGTATTTTCAAACCTTGCGGGTCGGGCTTGAAGACTACGCAATCTCCATTGACGGAGAAGGAATAGATTTTTCCGTTGGCATGGATTGGAGACGAAGCGCATTCGCCCTTGATTCCCAAACGTTCCGCCCAAAGGACTTCACCGGTTTTGGGGTCGTTGCAGGAAGCCACGCCCTCGTCGGAAACCATGAATAAATAATCGTCCAACAGGAGCGGAGAGGATTTCTTGGGGACCACCTTCCTTCGGCTCCATGCCAGATGGGTATCGTCGACGTCCCCTTTGCCGCCTGGCTTGATTGCCGACATGGATCCCATTCCGCTGAATACGTAAACCATGCCGTGTCGGTAAACGGGGCGGGAAGAAGCGTTCATTCCACCCGTTTGGGCCGTCCAAAACAATTCGCCGTTTTCCGGGTTTCGTGATTCAGTCGCCACGGCCGCCGGACTGATCAATTCCAAGCGGTTGCCATGCTTGATTACACTTGGTGTGCAATAAGCTTTTTTCCTGTCTCCGTTATCGGTCTTGAAGTCGAAAGCCCGATCTTTTTTCCAGGTTGTTTTCCCTGTCTTTTGTTCCATGCAGACCACGTATTGAACGTCATGACCGTCAAAATGAACGATCAAAGTATCCTTGTAGGGGATGGGGGAGGCGGCCGCACCCCGCCAGTGATCGCACTTGAAATCCCGTCTTTCCCAGATTTTGTTACCTGTTGCGGCATCCAACGCGGCGGTTCCGTGTGATCCGAAATGCACGAATACCCGTCCGCCTTCGATAACGGGCGTGGGGGTGGCGTAGCTGTTCATCGGGTGACAGAATTGGGGTGTCTTGTTCTCAAAGACGAGAATCTTTTTCAGTTGCTTGCCCGTTTCCCAATCCAGTTGGATTGCCCACATTTTGTACCCGTCCTCCTCGGCATTGGTCACCCAGACCTTACCGTCACTGACGACGGGCGAGGACCAGGCTTTGCCGGGCATAGGGGTCTTCCAGGTCAAGTTCTTCTTTTCGGAGAATTCAACCGGCAGGTTTGCGTTTCCGGCATCCCCATCCCCGTTTGGTCCGCGGAACTGATTCCAATGATCAGGAGAGGCTTGGACGAGGCCGGTAGCGATAATCAAGGTGAGTAACAGGCGCATGATTGGATCGGTTTATAATTCTTTGATGAACAGGTTGCGGAATTGAATGAGGGCGGAAGCGGAGCTCCAGGTTTTTGTCTTCTCGTTGTAGCCACCATGGTGCTGGAAGACGATCGGACCCTTGTTCCCGACACCCGGCATCCTCGATTGATCGAGTACGGTTTCGCCGTTGAGAATTACGCTGACGGTTTCGCCTTTCATGGTGATTTTCATTTCATTCCATACCCCGACGGGCTTGTCCGCGTTTACTTTGGGCAAGGCTCCTTTGCGCAGGACGGGGTCTTCACTCGTATGAAAGGCCCATAATTGGCCTGAACCGCAGGGCCAGCACCACAGGTTGACCTGAGATTTGCCGCTACCACGGACGAAAACACCCGAGTCCGCGTTCTTAATGGGTTGGGTCATTCGCTTGCCGTTCGCGTCTACCTTTTGGTTTCCCTCTTGATCAAAGATTTTCGCGTTGTAAGGGGGGCCGGCGGTTCTCTTGAATCTCCAGTCGAGCTTAAGGACATAATCGGAAAAGCTTTTCTTGGTAGTCAGGTTCCCGCCTTTGGACTCGTAGTCAATGATACCATCAACGATCTTCCAGGTATGTTCGCCTTTGGGAAGGACCCACTGCTCAAGATCTTTTCCATTGAACAAAGAAATGAACTTCTCCTTCTTTGCGTAACCAGAAGTCTGGAACAAAAGGCAGAGACAGAGAATCAGAGTCGCTTTGGATCTTGGGGCTTTCATACGGTTGGTAATTATTTCAGGCGGGCAAGTCCTCTGTCGGCGGATTCGAGAAGGTGGTCTTCATTCTTGGCTGTTCTTGTCTTCTTGATATTCGAGTAAATAGCCTGAGCGCCCTTTTTTGCACCGGTTGCTTCAAGTTTTTCGGCAAGCTCAAGGCAGTAGGCCGTGGCCTTGATTCGACCCCATCCGCTCTCTTTGAGGGATTGAGCCAAAAGCAAGTCGACGTCTTCGGCGGATGCGATCCGCATCAATCCCCAAAGTCCAGCCAAGCGGATTTCCAAATTCTTATGCTTGATCGCGTCTCTGAATGCTGCCTTGGATTCGCTGTCTTCAAGTACGCCCAGTCCTTGTAGAATCGTCAAGCGCGGTGCACCCTTGGCTTTGGCGTAGGCCTTTCGGAAATGGCTTACTGTTTCAGGGCCGATGGCTTCGAGCGCTTGGGCGGCGTATTCGTAGATATGCTCATCGGGGTCGGTCAAGAATTTGGCGATTGCAGAGCCTTGCTCGATTCCGCCGCAAACCTGCAACTGACGAATGACGAATCCCTTCACGGTTTTGTGGCGTTCGTCCACGAGGGTCGCGGCGAGGCTCGAAGCAAATGCTTTACGTTTTTTCTCTTTCCCATATCCGCCCACTCGGATTGCCGTAGCATGTAGGGCATGCCTCGGTTGGATATCTTCGCCTTTGCCGGGCTCGAAAATGAGGTCGACGATTTCCCGAACGGTTTTGCTTCCACCGGCTATGATTTGCCGGACTGCCTTTTCACAGGCTTCCTTGTCGATGGTGCGAAGAATCTTTCCGTCGGGTTGTGGAAAGGCTTTTAGTATTTCCTTTGTATTCATCTTGAAAATTGGTGTAAGGGGTTATACTCGCCACGGGGCGCTCATGGGGGGGTTGAGAAACCGGTTGGCTTCCTCGTCATTGACGAAGACCTCTTTGTCCGGATCATAATTAAGCTTTCTGCCCAGTCGAATCGCCAGGTTGGCCAAGTGCAGTATGCAAGCTGCTCGGTGAGCCGCTTCAGGATGACCGCCGGCTTGCTTGCGCTGTTTGACTGCTTCTCCGAAGGAGAGGAGGGGTTCTGGGTCGGGCATGGCTTTGATCTTCTCCTGATCTTTCTTCGAAAGGTCGTCCAATGAAACATCACGCACAGGGCTTTTGTCATAAGCCGGGCCCCATTCTCCGCTTTCCATTACAAATTTGAATCCGTCGGCATATTTGAGTTCAACCCAGGCCCACATACCGGTGACCTCGGGGTGGGATGGAGGAGCGAAAGGGGTGATTTCCACGGGGCTGGTATGATCCTTGCCATAAGTCCATTGCTCGGGGTCGAAGTGGTGCTGACCCATATCGCACATGCCACCCCCTTCGTAGTCCCAATATCCTCGGTGAGTACCGGTTGTACGCCTGCTTTCAAAGGGTTTCCAAGGGGAAGGGCCGCAATAAAGATCCCAATCCAATTGCTCTGGAACGGTCTGGGGAGGAATGCCCGGAGTTCCGCTCCATTGCTTGACTTTCAGTCCTCCCTTCTTCATCCGGACGGCTTCACAGTTCTTAAGCAACCCGCTCGCCATGATCTTGTGCTTGAGAACGGATCCCTTGTCTTTGCTCCGGTTGAACCGCCCGAAGGTTCCGATTTGGAAGACCCGCCCATATCTTTCGAATGCGTTTACCACAGCTCGTCCCTCTGCTACAAAGCGTGTCATTGGCTTTTCGCAGAGAACATCCATTCCGGCTTCCGCCGAAGCAATGGAAATACTGGCGTGCCAATGAGGGGGGGTGGCAATGGCAACCAAATCCAAGTCCTTTCGTTCGAGAAGTTCACGGAAGTCCTGGTAGACTTCGGCTTTTCCCTTGCTCCTGGCTTGTGAGAACCTTTGGGCCCGGTTGAGGTCGACGTCGCAGGCCCCGACCAGCTCGACATCGAGACCTTTGGTTAGCTGACTGTAGGTGCCGGGGCCTCTCCCGCCACATCCGATGAGGGCGGTTCCGAACTTTTCGGATGGGGGAACGTGTGGCGCTCCAAAGACATGGCGTGGAAGAATTGTGGCGGCGGTTGCTCCGGTGGCCGACTTGGCAAGGAAGCTTCTGCGCGTCTGCGTTGAAGGAATTTTTTTCATGAGGACTGAATTATGTGAAGGTTACGCAAAGAAGTTAGGGTTCACCCAAAAGCCATGGCAAGCTTTGATCGCACCAAGCCTTAACTTTCCGCACTTAACCTCAACAATCCCTTCGGTTTTGTCGTTCGTTGCAGTTTTTAACTTGACTAAGCTATATATAAAACTAGCTTAGTTAACTATGCATACAGTTCATTATGCAAAGACCAATCTTTCGAAATTACTTCAACAAGCCGAGGACGGAAAACATGTTGTTTTAGCTCGCGGCAAGAAACCAATAGCCCGTCTTGTTCCGTGCAAACAATTGCCCAATACGCAAAAACCTGAAGTTGGTACGATCACTTCCAAACCTTTCAAAGTTATTGAGAAAACCGAGCCTACCGGGTCAGTGGGGGAAAAGGTCCTCTATTTTTAGTGCAGATCCTTCTCGATACTTTCGTTTTCGTGTGGTTGACCTCGGAACCTCTGAGGATTACTACCCGGGCCAAGGAGTTACTCGCCGACGAAGAGAACGAATTTTTCTTAAGCGATGCATCAGTTCTTGAGCTTTCCCTCAAGTACAACGAAGGCATTTTGGAGATGCCCAAGACACCGAGGAAATGGATCAACGAACAAATCAAGTTATGGAACGTGAAATCAATTGGTATTACTCGTGAGATTTGTTACCGCTTGGCGGAAATCCCACACCATCATGACGATCCCATTGACCGATTGCTTATAGCCACTGCTCTAACTGAAAACCTGTACCTTATGTCCGGTGAAGAGGATATGAAAAAATACCCTGTGTCACTCCTTTGGTGATCATGTCATTCGGCCAGGCGCCGAGGAATCCATTCCGTTAAAGTTTCAAGCTTACTGGTCTTAGCCAATTCCAATGACCTCACAGGCTCTGCTTTGACCAATTCTTCGATTCCATACCACACCATCAAAGGAAAAACGGGGTCATCTCGTAAATCCTCGGATGTGGAAAGAATTTTCACAAGTTTCCAACGATCGGTTTCGGATAAGTTTCTCAAAACGGATGCGAAGTGTAATCGTACCAAAGCGGATTTTTCCGAGGCTGCCCGTTCCATGATTGCTTTGCTCGCAAATTCGGATGCCTTGCCACCGTCGACCAATAGTTTCATGGCCCAAATGCGGATGTGTTCATCTTTGTCATTCAGCATTTCGCTCAGTTCACTTTCCTTCAGGTTTTCGGTTCTGTGAAGAGCCCATAAGGCTTGTAAGCGGGCTTCGGTTTTGCCCCGATCTTTTGTTTTCTTTAGATAGTCGACGGTCTTTGCGTTGATTCCGAGGTTGTTTGCCCTTTCCTGAAGCAAGCGGGCCGAGTGTCTTACTATTTTCTTATTCGGACTTTGCAAAAATTTGGCCAGTTCTTCGGACGAGATTTCAGCCAGATTTCGTTCCTTGGGTTTTTGTTTGCCGTAGGTAATCCTGTAAATGCGTCCAGAGGTTCTGTGAACACCGTCGTTCTCATGACACTCCCCGACGTCGGACCAATCGAGCAGGAAAACGGTACCATCCATATCGTAATCCAGTTCCACTCCCCTAAACCATAGATCGTTCACTTTCAAAAAGTCTCGCTCATGTTTGGCGACGTAACCCGCTCCGGCCCGTTCGATTCGGTCGCAGTTAATACGTCTTCCATGGAAATTTGCAGTGAATACTTTTCCTTTGTATTTGTCCGGCCATTGAGCTCCCTGGTAGATCATCATTCCGCAATGGGCGTGTCCGCCCCCCGCCTCGTCGGTACTAAGGGACATCTTCTTTTTTACGTCCTTGGCGGCTTCCTTGCCCACGTCCCAGTGAAAATGATCTGCCTGTTGTTCGATCAGGCCATAAAGCCCCGTCCGGAAATGCTGACCATACATTCGTTTGAAATAGGCTCCCGGCAAACCGTGCCAGAAATGCCCTATTACCGTATTGATGAAAAAGAGTTGTCCGTGCCGGTCCCAGTCGTGCCCCCATGGGTTGGTCGTCCCTTCGCAGACCACTTCGAAACGTCTTGTCTTGGGGTGTAGTCTCCATATCGAGCACTTCAATTGGGTTCTTTTCTCCTTTGGCGAGCCAGGTGGACCAACCGTAGACAATGCTTGTATTCCATGCCTCCCGTACAACCAGCCGTCGGGGCCCCATTTGAGACCGTTGACCATGTTGTGGCGTACACTATTGTCATTCCACCCGTCCAAGACGACCTCGGGTTCTCCATCGGGAACGTCATCCAGATCGGCATCGGGAATGAACAAAATGTTGGGAGCGCAGCTAGCCCAGACTCCGCCGAAACCTACCGTCAGCCCCGTCAGTCGCTGCAGGTCATCGTGAAAAATGGTTTTCTTGTCCGCCCGTCCGTCTCCGTTGACGTCTTCGAGGATCACGATGCGGTCCCGTAATTTCAGGTCGAAATTGGTACGGGCTTCCGCATAAGTGTAGCATTCCGCTACCCACAAACGGTTTCGGTCATCGAATGCCATTGCGATGGGTTGCCGAATCATGGGTTCGCTGGCAAAGCAGTTGATTTCGAAACCATCGGGTAGGCTTATTCCAGCCACCGCTTCATCGGGGGAGGGAAGGGTGAGGTCGGTTTTTTGCGTGTTGGTCGGAGTGGGGAAGTTACCCCAAAGAAATCCTTGGGCAAGGAAGTACAGCAGGCAGGTCATGCCGGAGAGTTTACGAAAGGTCATGGTCGAAAGGAAAAAGAATGAAATGAGTGGGTTGGATCTTCCCTAAGGGATCAATGGCGGAGTCGACAAAGCTAAAAAACTACAATCAACCGAAAATCATTTTGAAGAAGGCCTGTTGCCATGTTTGTTCAGGACTCTCAGGAACCACCTTTCGGCTGAACTTTGGCAGCCGATTTCCCCGTGGGCAGGAGCTCGATTCTCAGGCCCTCCGATTTTCTTTTCGCCCGATCGATTGAGAAAGTGAATGCGCGGGTGCCGGAAGGTAGATTCAAGATAGAGGCAGGATCCTTGATCTCTTTGTCGTCCACCCACAGACGAAGGCCATTGAGTTCGTTGATCTTGAGCCGGACGGAGCCAGCTGCATGAACCTCAACGAAGCCCAGGGCGAAACTCATTTCCTTCTCTCCCATCTCTGCGTTGGGTAGGATTCCATTGACCAAACTGTATACGCTTCTCCAGGTTTCGTTTTCATCAGGGGCATTGGCTTCCGACGAGCTCACCATCCATTTGCGGACGACCGGGCTTTCGTCGTTGGCATAGGGACCGGGCTTCCCAAGCACGGCAACGAATTTCGCGAGGTCGATGAATTCGCTGCGGGTTTTCAGTTGGTCGGCGAGTCCGGCAGGCATCAGAGAGGGCATGGGCTTGATCTTGCGAACCTCGGCCATCAATGCTTTGCGTTCTTTTCCTCCCAGTGAGGAGTCGCGAATGATGACTTCTTTGTCGCTTTGGTAAATGATCGACCCCATGAGGACTGTTCCGTCTGCGAGAGTGATAAGCTTGTTCTCGAAGTGCTGGGCGATGGCCTTGTTCGGCTCGAGAATGGCCTCCACGACGTAGGTGGTATCGGCAGCGGTACCGACGGCCACCAAGTTGGGCCCGATTTTCGGTCCGACGTTGCCGATTGCATGGCAGCTGACGCAGGCTAGAGCCTGTCGCCGGTAGACGAGTTCGCCACGGACCGGATCACCCAGACGATCAACCTCCGAGGCAAGAGCCTGACGGTCCTCCTTCAGCAGAATGGCGCTTAAAGACTTTGGTAGATCAGGGCGAAACAACCTCTCCAGTTGCCTGGAAAGCTGACCGCTCTTGCGATGGTACTCGGCAACCTTGTCTTTGACTGAGGGATCGATCGATTTTCCGCTCAGAGCTTTGGCCAAGACCGTGTTTGCGTTGGATCTGCGGTTGAATGCTTGAATCAAGGCCACGGGATCATGGTCTCCCAAATCTTGAGCAAAAAGACCGGAGGCAAGTTCAGCCGCTTCCTCGGCACTTGTTTCCAGGATCCCGAAAATCGCAAAATAACGCTCCATCGGCTTTCCTTTGCCAGCCAAGTCGAGCAGGGCTTTCATTCCTTCCCCTCCGCGAAGTTGTCCGAGGGAAACGGAGGCGGTTTGGCGCGAGGAGGCAGGGAGTTTTGGGTCAAGCAGGATTGAGAGAAGATCCTTTTCGGCCCCCTTGAGCTGCCAAACTCCCAGGTTGGCGATGGCGAGGGAGGCAACCTTCTCGTCCTGATTGCGAATGAGCTTGCGAAGGGGGCCGATTCGTTGGCCAAGAGAAAACTTGCCTTTTCGTCCGATCAGATTCAACGCATCGAGTAGGGCGATCCGTACCTCGGCTCCGAGCTGTTTCGTAGCTAAAAAATCTACGATCATGCGCGTTTGGCGGATGTCGGCATCAGGGATAAGCCGTTCGACGATTTGGTTGGTTTCGGAAAGGGAGGGGGATTTCTTTCTGACGTAGTCGTTCAAGCGCTTCTCGAAACCGAGCCCGGCGGCCTCTTCTGCAAAGTCTCGATGAGCGGGCTTGGGAAAGGAAAGCGTTCCTTTTTCGAGGGCGGGCCTCCAAAATTTTTCGAGAGCGGTTACGGTTTGGGTAAGAGCGAGGTCGATGAACTTGTCCCTCGGATGGTCAAGCGACCCAAGGGCCGCGGAGAAGGCCTCCGATCTGGGGACGTACCCGGCCGAGAGGATCGCCTCCATGCGTGTCCGGGGAAAGGGATCGGATGCTGCCTTGGCGAGCAGGGATAACGGATCACTCAAGTCCCCGTGCCAATAGCGGAGGATGCGGGCCCCCGCGGATCGGGCGTTTCCATTCTTGCTCGCGAGGACCAACTTGAGGATTTTCTCATTTGGTCGTTCGACGTTCTGACAAGCCCACATGGCTTCTACAAGATGATGAGCATGTTCGGGATTCTTGGGGTCGAGTCCGTCCACCCATTTCGAGAGGGCTTGCGAGACGGGCTCGGGTTGGAGTCCGGAGAGAGTCAGGCGGGCTTGGTGTCTGGTCCATGCTTCCGGACTTTTCAAGTGATCGAGCAATTCGGGCAGGGGAGCGTCGACTAATTTCGGCTTGGGTGAAAGGGGGCGGTTCTTGGCCGTTATCCGCCATATCCGGCCGTGGTCCTTGTCGCGACGGGGGTCACGGAAATTGTGCTTGGCGTGGTTGATGATCGGGTTGTACCAATCCGCGACATATACCGCTCCATCCGGTCCTACCTTGCAGTCTACGGGCCTGAAGTTCGGGTGCTTGGAGGAGATCAGGGGAGGTAGAACGTTTGCCGAAAAGCCCGCTCCACTGTCCGTGAACTCGTAGCGTATGATCGACCGACTCTTGAATCGGCAGGTAAGCAATTGCCCGCGGATGTCTTCGGGCAAGTGGGTGCCCGTTGCGAGATCTCCCCCGCATTGTTTTTCAGTACTGATCAGGTGGTTGAGTCGGATCCGTTGGCCGCTGTTGCCGGTCGCGGGAGAAAGATAGTGGACACGCGGATTATCCACGAAGAAGGATTGCCCCCATTTGGTAAAGACGTGCCCCCAAGGGTTACCCACTCCTACGCTGGCAAAAATCCGCAAGTCTCTTGTTCGCGGGTTGTACTGGTAAACCCCTCCGTTGTAATTACGAACCATTCCGTAGGCCGTTTCCACTTGGGTGTGCAGAAAAATACCTTCCTGGAAATAGATCCAGCCGCCAGGCCCTCTCCGCCAGGCACTGACCGAATGGTGGCTGTCTTCGATGCCAAAACCGGTCAAGGGCAGTTCCTTGACGTCCGCGACGTCATCCCCGTCCGTATCCTTGAGAAAGAAAACATCCGGTGTCTGGGCCACGAAGCAACCCCCATTGGCCAATTCGATCCCCGTCGGCATATACAGTCCATCGGCAAAGACGGTGGATTTGTCTGCCCGGCCATCCCCATCGACGTCTTCGAGAATGATGATCTTGTCATTGGCGACCTCCCCCGGCTTGAGTTGTGGATAGGCCCACGAGCAGGCAACCCAGAGACGACCTCGGTTGTCCCAGGTCATATGGATGGGGTTGGCCAACATGGGCTCTTGGGCAAAAAGGTTGACCTCGTACCCGGGAAGTAAATCGAAGTTTTCCTTCTCGACTTCAGGATCGTGATTTTCGATTAGTTCGAGGTCGGCGTTGGCCAAGTTTCTCTTGCTGATCCCTTCGGAACCTTGCCCCAACAGAAAGGTAGGTAAAAGGATAAGGAGTAAAAGCAGGTTTAGATTCATACTCTAAAATATTATTGGCGGATCAGTTGCCATCTTCTGGTTTTGGGAGAGCGGGTTTCCCTTAATTCTGCGTCCCTTAGGATTGCCAACTCATTGAATCGAATCACCTCGTCGGGTAGAGCCGCTCCGGCGGGGGATTTCTTCCGTTCCCCCACGATGTGCACTTGGTTGAGAGCTTTCCAACTGTAGGTGAACTGGAGGTTCTTGTCGTTGACCTTCATCCGAAAGGCCTCGGCCTCCCGGTGGGCGGGTGACTGATCGATTGGTAGACCATTCGACCATTCCAAATGGGTCCCCAGGGCAACGACCAAGCCATCGACCTGCAGGAGATATTTCCCCGGGAACAAGCCTTTGACGACCAGAAAATCTCGGGTTGATTGAAGCTCTTGGTGGATCTGACCTGAAACCGGAGGAGGAAGTTGGGGTGGAGTTTTCTCAAGAACCGAGAACGAGAATCGCAGCTTTTTATCATCGGAATCAATTTCGCCGATACTCAAACCTTTACCCTCCGACTCCAAAGTTTTGGCGTTGATTTTTAGAAGCCAGGGAGGAGTCGGCCGAATCAGGAAGTCGGCAACGGTGCGGGCGGTCGCCCAATATCCGTACTCATTGAGACGAATTCCGTTTTCGGTGATTCGAGGAGCGTTCCTATCCCCGAGCAAGGCTGCAGTCACTTCATAAAGATTGATGAAGGGAATTTTTTCCTGCGAGCAAACTTGCTCCATCGCCAAGGCATAAGTTTTGACGTCCCCATTGCGTTGATCGGTATTGGGAGTCGAGGGACCGAGATCTTCTGGGGCGATCGGGGAGACAAGGACAAGGCGGACCGCAGACTTGCCGTTGTACTTCATGCCCTTGTGCGTGGCGAGGAAAGCCTTCAGGTTCTTTTTGAATTCGCCGATGCCGTCCATCCCGTCAAAGGATTCTCCCATGCCGAAGCATGCGATAATCAGGTCGGTTTTGTGTTCGGAGAGGGTATCCTTCTCGCTTACGAAATTAGTCGGTCGGTCACGGACTGTCAGGGTGTCGCCACCCCATCCCAGGTTGCGAATGGAGATTTCGTTTCCACGGGTTCGTTGCAAGAGAAGGGTTTCGAGGTAGCCGTGAAGCCTGAGTTGATCCGCATAGGTGTTTCCCACGATTGCAACCCGATCTCCGGGTTGCAGGGGTGTGGTCGCGAACGAGAGGGGGGTACAGGCGAAGACAAAAGCCAATAAAAGCATTTTTTCGAAAGTGGGCATTCAGCGAGACTAGAAGTTGAACGATTTTCGACAAGAACGAAGACAGGTCCGCCCGAAAATAGAGGTGGAACTTATCTAGGGCTCTTTTCCAACACTTGACCCTCGAACCCGAACGAATAAAGTAAGTTTTATGAAACCTACAATCCAACTGATCGTTTTTGCCTTCTTGTTTTTTGGTGTCCTGTCCCTCTCCGTGGTCCCAAATGCCCAAGGAGCCAAAAAAAAGAACAAGGACAAAGGCGAAGGCGAGACGATCTTTGACTTCTCGGAAGAAAACCCCGGTAAGAAGTGGATCACGGTGAACGACAACGTCATGGGAGGTAGGTCCAAGGGAGGTTTCTCATTTAAAAAGAAGAAAATGGTTTTTTCCGGCTCGACGAATACGAACGGGGGTGGGTTCTCTTCCATCCGGAGCCAACCGATGGACCTTGGCTTCGAAGACAAGGAAGGGGTCATCATTCGTTTCAAGGGAGACGGTCGTACTTATAAGTTGGGGGTTCGAATGGAGGGCAGTTCCGTTGCCTACCGGGCCGACTTCGAAACCGATGGAGACGGCAAAGGTTGGCAGGTCGCGAAGATTCCCTTCGAAAGCTTGAGCTCATCCTGGAGAGGCATGCGTTTGCCCAAGGACCGCTATCCCCTCAAGAAGTCGAAAATCAAGAGCATCGGATTTATGATCTATGATAAGAAAGACGGCCCTTTTGAACTCCAGGTCGACTCGATCAAAGCCTATTCCGACCAAAAATAGCCTGACAAGGGAAGTCAGTCTTATTTCTTTTTCTTTTTGTCCGCCCGGTCGATTTCCCAAGTAGTGATTTTCTTGTCCGCCCCGGGCAAATCCTTGCCGACTGCCCAATGGCAAGCGTTGACGAGCATCCGGTTGAAGGATTCTTCGGCAAAGTCCCCTGGATGCCCGAAGGAGGTTCCGAATACTTTCCCTCCCCACTCGTTTTCCCAAGCCCATGCCACAACGTCGTTTTCCTCGCGGTTGACTTGGATTACACCGTAATTCTTTTCCAATAAACGATCTCTTCCGATTCCTCTTCCCGTGGCCAGGGCGATGCATCCGGGTTCCAACCTGGAAAGATAGAGAGTTCCGGGGGAAACCCACTCGGTCTTGGTCACGTTTTTCATGATCGGATGGGAACGGTATTTGGGCACGGTTTGGATATCGGTGGATCCGCCTTGGTGAACGACGTAGGGGGTACCCAGAGCGCGCCTTCCGAAATCATCGTTCCATGAAAAGCGGGGATGATCTTTCGCGTATTTGAAGGAATGATTGGCGGTGCGTAGGCCGATGACCGGTTTGCCCGACTTGAGGTAGGCTTCGATGGGGGCCCATTCCTGATCGGGTAACTTGAGGAAGCGCATGAAGAAGACGGCCAGGTCGGCCTCCTCGAGAACTTCGATTCCGGGCAGGACGTTCTCGGTTTTCTTCTCGGGGTTTCCTTCGCCCATGACCACGGTGGTCCGGAAACCGAACCGTTCCAATTCCTTGGCGAATACAGGCATGGTCAACTCGGGAGAGTAATGAAGGGTGCCTACGACAAGTACGGCATGAGGTTTATCTTGGTCGGCTTCGAGGAAGCTGACTGCCAAAATGAAAAGGCCAAGGGGGAAGAGTAGTTTTTTCATGAGAAAGTGAGAACCGGATCAGCCCTTCTTCTTGGAAGATTTTTTCTTTTTCTTGCTCCCGGAGCCAACAAGCGATGTCTCGGTTGCGATCGGGTCGGAATCACCCAATTGCTTGAGTTTGGCCTGGAGGGCTTTTTTCAATCGGTCGAAAGTCTTTTTGTATTTTGGGTCATCCGCTTTGTTTTCAAGTTCATAGGGATCCTCGTTCAAATCATACAATTCGTATTGCGGGCGATGATGCAGCTTGTGGACAAGGGCCTTGGCCCGATTGTCCTTTTTGGCGCGCGGAACCCAGGATGCGGCGAGGTTGAGACTCTTGGAACCGGCATCTTCTCCCTGGACCAATTTCAGAGCCTGACTCAGGCTGACGTTGGAGGTAATGGCCGAGTGGTTCGGGTTGTAGATCAGGCTGAATTGACGGTCGCGGATCGAGCGGATGGGGTAGATTCGATCGCGGTTGTCGATGATACGGCAGTTGGTGAAGGCTCCGAAGACGTATTTGCGGGGGGGGGCGAGGGCTTTCCCCTTGAGCAAGGGAAGAAAGCTCATGCCGTCGCAGGCACTGGGTTTAAGGGTTCCCCCGGCCGCATCGACAAGGGTCGGGGTAACGTCGGCGGTGGTGACCAAATCCTTGATTACCGATCCGGGACGGGTTACGCCCGTCCAGTGGGCGACGAACCCCGTGCGCAATCCATTGTCGTAGCAGGTCCACTTGGCGAAGGGGAGCTGAGTTCCTTGTTCGCTGCAAACCATAAAGATTGTATTTTCCCAGAGCTTTCTTTTCTCGAGCTCCTTTCTCATCATTCCAACCAGCGTATCGAAGTTAGTGATCTCCGCATAGTACTTGACCATCTCCTCCCTCAGTTGGGGTGTGTCCACCCAGTAGGGGGGTACTGTCAGCTTTTTGGCGTCGTAGGCGGCAGGGTCGCCCGTGGTGAAGGGGGCATGGGAATCATGAGATCCAATGAACAGGCAAAAGGGATTGTCCGACTTTTTGCAGTCGTCGAGAAAGGACCTTGCTTTGGCCAGGGTTTCCGGGTTGGCATCGACCTTTTTGCTAACGTCTCCGAGCTTTTCGAAGGGATAGCATTCGTTCGGGCCGACGTGTGATTTACCGAGGAGGGCAACCCGGTAGCCGAGAGGCTTGAGGTAATGAACCACGCTCTTGGTGCCTGTCACCGATTTCGAATGGTTGGGCAGGGTGCCGGTGCGCCAGGGGGAGCGCCCACTGTAAAGTTCCTGCCTGAAGGGGGCGCACATGGCAACCGAGCAGTAGGCACGTTCAAAGCGTGTTCCCTGCTTGGCCAGTAGGTCGATGTTGGGGGTCTTGCAATCCTTGCCTCCGTAGGCTCCCCAAGTATCCCGGCTCATGTCATCGGCCAAAATGAATACGACGTTCGGCTTGTTTTTGCCAAGACAGGTAAAAACGACAAGAAACGAGAGTAAGAGAAGTTTTTTCATGATCATGTTTAGTGAACGGAGCTTTTGGCATATTCTTTCAGCAGTTCTCCATCAAACTGAAAATTGTCGGCGGTGACATGTCCCCATCCGTGCGTTGATTGATCGACGATCTTGATGAAGGTCTTTTTGCCGGCGTATTTGGAAAGGTCCCAATGGCCTTTCTGCATCACTTGATGATTGATGCCCCGGGCAGTAGCGACCTCCTTGCCATCCTCCGAACAAAGAGCAACGTAGGTGGTTGACCCATTTCCACCGCCCACCCGGAAGGTCATTTTTCCGCCCTCGGGAATGAAGAGGGGAGAGATGATGATTCCAGTCTGGGCATCCGATCCCTTCTTGGCCTTCGGTCCGGGTTCCAAGGTGGTCAGGTAGTGTTCACCCTGCTTGTTGTAGCCGAGTTTTCCGTGAAAAAAATGCGTCCTGTTTCCAATTGGATGCCCGAATTTCCCCTTGATGATTTTCCACGGTTCGAGCTTGCCCGACTCGAAATCCAGCGAAACGCTCCGCTTGCTTGCTTCAGCGGGTATCTTGGGTGCCGGGTTGGATTTGCCTTTTCCCTTTTTGGGAGAGGGTTGTGCGCCTTGTCTTAGGTTGATCCATCCCAGTCGAGGAGATGCGGGTATGGTCTTTTTCCATTTCTCTAGAAGGGAAGACAGCTCGGCCACCACTTCAGGTCGTTCATTGTAAATGTTGTTTGCCTGATAGGGATCGGTCTTCAAGTCGTAGAGCTGAGCGGGTGGGGCGTCTTCCTTGACTTTGCCATCTTGGACGTCGCTGTTGACGAGTTGGGTTAATTTTTGGGCGGCGGCACCGGCCAGCAAGTGATTCCCGATATCCTTACCTTGAAAGCCACCTTCGTCCTGTTCGGGAATATAGACCCAGTTACCTTTGCGGATTGTCAAGTGCTTGGGACTGTTGGGAGAGATCACGAGGAGTTCGCGTTTCGAATCCTTGCTTTTGCCAGTCAGGACTGGCAATTGATTGACTCCGTCGATTACCGCATTCTCAGGTAATTTCGTACCTGCCGCTGCGGCGAAGGTGGGAAGCAAATCGATCTGGCTGATCAGGGCATCCGATTCCGTCCCTGCTGGAATTTTTCCGGGCCAACGAGCGAGGAAGGGCACCCGGTGTCCGCCTTCCCAGGCCCCGAACTTAAACCCAAGCAGTTTCCCGTTCAACCGGTGCCCCGCTTTCCATGCTTTTTGCCCGGTAACGTTGAGCATGCCCCCATTGTCGCTGGTAAAGACAACCAAGGTATTGTTGGAGATCTTGTGCTCGTCCAAGGCCTTCAGCACTTCGCCTACGATCCAGTCGAGTTCATGGATGAAATCGCCATAGAGGCCGCACTCGCTGGTGCCCTTGAACTTGGGGTGAGGGGTGAAGGGATGATGAATGTTGGTGGTTGCGAGATAAAGGAAGAAGGGTTGCTTCTTCTTTTCGTTTTTATGGTGGGAGGTGATCCACTTGACCGCTTTCTCGGCAAAAGTCGTGCCGACATATTCGTCGCGGTAGCTCAGGTGAGCCTTCTTGGCCCCACCGATGGCGCCATAGCCCCCTTTCTCGGGCCACTTTTGCGTGACGGACTGCTTGCCCATGACAAACGGGTCCTCAGGGTCGTAATCCACAACGCGATAGTTTTCCACGTAAACGTAGGGCGGTCCGCTGTTCACCGTGGGCATTCCGAAATAGTACTCGAACCCGACTTCCAGCGGACCGGGCTTGAGTGGTTCGTTCCAGTCTGTCTTTCCCTTTCCAAACCCCAAGTGCCATTTGCCGATGACCGATGTGGCATAGCCGGCTGATTTGAGTACGCTGGCCAAGGTGGGTTGCTTGAGATCGATGGTCAGTTCCTGAGTAAAAGGGGTGGGCCCCCAGAAATTCTTGCGGATCGGATATTGGCCGGTCATCAAACCGTAGCGGGAGGGAGAGCAAACTGCGGATGGGGAATGGGCATCGTTGAAACGCATCCCTTCCTGGGCCAAAAGGTCGATGTTGGGGGTCTTCACCTTGGTCGCCCCATAGCAACTGAGATCGCCGTAGCCCAAGTCGTCCGCATTAATCAGAATGACGTTGGGCTTGCCGACGACGACTGCCAAGCTCATTGGAAGAGCCAGAACAGGCAGTAAGTTATTCATGGCGTCCGAAAGGGTGCCAACACTATTCCAGCTTAAGCTCGATGGATTCGATCAGGGGCTTGGATGCATTTTCAGTTTCGTCCGTCAGCCTGAGCTCAATCTGAAAGCCGAAGCCTGCCGGCAAATCCGAAAGATCGAGTTGGGCGGGGGTCTTCTTGACCTGCTTGGAGAAGCCTTTGACGTAATCATAGCTTTCCTTGGTTTCCTGCCACTTGGTCCACTGGTTGACTTTGCCGTCTTTGTTCGTGTCGACTCCCACCCGGGCTTCCACCTTCTCGACCCATGGACCGGGGCTGACGTAATCGTTGGCGGTTTGGGTGACCAAATAGAAGCGTCCCTCGGCGAAGCCGATATCGGGGTCGGGGTGTCCCTTGCCGATTTCTCCACAAAAGGAAAAGGGCTTTTCGATGCTCGAGGAAGTGAACCAGGCAATTCGGATCCCTTTTTTGGCGGGATGAAAGTCGCAAAAGAGGTAGTACTGCCCGCCAATGGAAATCACCGCCCAGTCCCCGTAGGCGTCCTGTTCGGGTTCGTGGATCTCATATTTGGCGACGTTGTTTTTGAACCTCTTGGGATCCTCCTTGGCCCAGTGAGGGTGAAGGTATTCGGCCATCTTGCCGGTGGGCTTGGTACGCTCGTCGACTGCGGGAGCCACGATCGAATAGTCGTCGATACCATTGGAACTGACGGCATGGCCGGCGAGCGGGGAGTCCCAGGAATGCTTGCGGGCATTGATCGGACTCCAGTCCTCGAAGATGATGTGAAATTTGCCGTTTAAGTCCCTGATCACGGCGCAGTCCGAGCCATCGGAGGGATCGTTGAGAGCGATGCCCATGTTCTTGCCCGGTTTACCGTCGGTCAGATCCTCGTCGATGAACAAGTGGGGGTCTTGATCATTGGGGAAATCATAGTAGATGTAGGTTTTGCCGTCTACTTGCTCGGCCGTGGTCACCCATTTGGCGAACCCGGGGGTGACGCATCCATGGTGCACCCAGTGAACCATGTCTTTGCTCTGCCAGGCATGGTATCCTCCTTGCCCCTTGACCAAGCCACCCGGCGCATTGAACTGGTTGGGGATAGGGGTCGTTTTCAAGGGGAGGTCGAACCCAGCC
This sequence comes from Opitutia bacterium, assembly GCA_002722545.1. Lineage (GTDB taxonomy): Bacteria > Verrucomicrobiota > Verrucomicrobiia > Opitutales > Seribacteraceae > Seribacter. The sequence continues at coordinate 32,937 of PBMI01000001.1, forward strand.
AGCTTGGCGTCCTTTGCTTCGAAGGGTTCCTTTCCTTTCTTATTCTTCGGTAGGCCACCATACTTACCGAACATCCAATAATCTCCGGGGCCCATGCTAAGGAACACGGGGGCGTCGCGGAGGTTCTTCGGTCCGACCCGGGGCTTGGCTTCCCAATTTTGCCAAAGGGCCGATTGTTCGATGGTGAGGGACTTGGCCGAGTGCTTTTCCTTGAAACTCTTCAACTTTGTTCGAAGGGAACCCGCCTTTGCAGTGGGGGAAGCCATTCCTTTCTCAATGGTCAGGTCTTCGCTTGAATCGATGGAGCTTTTCCATTCTGCAGCGGAGTCGATTCTCCAGGAATCCTNTGCGGATACCATATTGAAAGCGGGAGCTAAAAGTGCGATGAGCGTTACGAGCCAAGGGTTTTTCATGATCATTGGAGTTGAGGTAGGGCAATTACTTGNCTTTGGGCATTTCCNCGCCTGCGGGAAGGAAGGTGACCTTGCGNTCGTTGGAAACCGGCTTGCCGGGTGAACTNCGTCCCCGCTCGACTTCTCCGTTCAAAAGATGGATGAGCTCGTTTGCTTTGGATCGTTTTTGCGTAAGCAGGTTTTTGCGTTCTCCCCGGTCGTCTTTGAGGTTGAAAAGTTGCATGGGGGGGAGTTTCATTTTCTTCGCCTCACCCTCGCGCGGGGCGCTCCATCCACCGCTTCCACTCGACAAGCACAATTTCCAGTCGCCTTGGCGCATGGAGAAGGAACCACCAATGGAGTGACTGATGAGGGTTTTCCTGGTGGTGCTCTGTTTTCCCTTGAATGCGGGCACTAAGCTAAAGGAGTCTTCTCCCCCGGTATCCTTCTTCGGCTGACCGGTAATATCTCTCATGGTTTCGTACAGGTCGGTCAGGCAGGCGAGGGCACTGGTCTTCTGACCGGGTTTGATTCCCTTTGGCCAGCGGGCTATGAAAGGAACTCTGTGGCCACCCTCGTAGACGTCTGCCTTGTGTCCGCGGAAGCCGGCGCTTGGGTCGTGCCCGAATTCCTTGAGTTTGGCAAAATTTCCCTCGGGAGAACAACCGTTGTCACTGGTGAAGAATACCAAGGTGTTGTCATCGACACCCGCGTCCTTGAGAGTTTTGAGCAGTTCGCCCATATGACCATCGATTTGCATGACAAAATCCGCATAGGGGTTCATCTTGCTGGCATCCTTATAGGGGGGTACGGGAACGATCGGAGTGTGTGGAGCAGGTAGCGGAAGATAGAGAAAGAAGGGCTTTTTCTTTTTCGCCCGTTCCTTGACGTAGGCCATGCTCTTTTCGAAGAGATGGGGCAAGACCTCGTCGATCTGAAAATCCGAACCGATGGGACCTTTCCGGTACCAACCGTAAGGGTCCACTTTCCTGTCGACTCCCTCTTCGCGGTCCGGTTGCGCAGTTATCTTTCCCGTATCGACCCAGACGTAAGGAGGCATGTCGAGCGATCCGCAATGCCCGTAGTAATTGGTAAATCCATTGATGTTCGGGCCATTCTTTACCGGCTTGGAGAAATCGATGTCTTTCCATTTCTTTTCGCTTTTGTCCGCCCTGGCCCAATCCCAACCGAGGTGCCACTTCCCGATCATTTGCGTATGATACCCCGCTTTTTGGAGCAAATGCCCCACGGTGGCTCGGTCACTGGGAATCAAATGATCACTGGTTCCGCTCAGGACGCCACGGGCCAAACGGGACCGCCAGTTGTAACGACCCGTCAGTACGCCGTATCTGGTGGGCGTGCAGACGGCGCTGGAGGAATGGGCGTCCATGAAAGTAATTCCTTCGTCCGCCATTTTCTGCAGGTGAGGAGTCTTGATCTTGCAATCGGGGTTGGTCGGGGAAACGTCTCCGATTCCCAAGTCGTCGGCGAGGACGAAAATGACGTTGGGGTGCTTGTGGTCTTCGGCATGAAGAAAACCGCTCAGGAGAATCAGAGAGAGTAGGGTACGGGTAATCATGATTGGTAGAAGGGTAGTTGGTTTTAGAGCCCGGGTTCAACCGGGAGAGTGGGAAGAGACGGGCTTGGGCTATTGGGAAACCTAGCGGACTTTCATCACTCCGCGCATCAGAATGTGATGTCCCGGGAAGGTGCAGACGTAAGGATAGTCACCGGGTTTCTCAGGAGAGGTGAAGGTCAGTTCCTCCTCCTTGCCATGATCCACCAACTTGGTGGACCAGAGTACGTCGGGGCTTTCCGGAACGAAGGCCATGGCAAAGCCCTGAGCTCCGAGGGCTAAGGCTTGTTGGGCGATGGAGTCGGCTTTGTTCGGTTTGGTAAAGACTAAGTTGTGGGGCATGAAGTCGGGGTTGGCGAAAAGCAGTTTGATTTGCTTACCCGGTTTGACGGTGAATTCGCTGAGGTCGTATTTCATTTTTTCCACGATCGTACCGATGCGCACAGTGGTCAGTTGTGGAGTATCGGAGAGGATACCGGACTTTTCCGTGACCACTTCGACTTCTTCCTCGATCACTTGGGACCCCTTGGTGGGATCCGCGTTGTACCAGTGATGCTGAACCGTGAGGGCAGCCATGCGGGCATGCGGTTCGGGAGACTTGAGCAAATCGTTGAGCAAGCGTCCGTTCCTCCGGTTGTGCTGTTGGTGGACCCAAAGCGCTTCCAGCAAGTGATGGGCGTCTTCTTTCTTATTGGGATCGAACTGCTTGATCCATTTTTGGGTGGCGGCGATCACTTGATCGGTGTCGCGCTCGCTTAATTCGACCCGGGTTCGGTGGCGGACCCCGTCCACTGAATGCTTCAGGTTCTCGAGCAATTTCTCGATCGGTTGCCCTTCGATCGCAACTTTCTTTTGGAGAGGTTTTTTGGTGTAGCTGACCCGGAAGATCCGTCCGTGCTTGTGGTCGCGGTTCGGATCCCGAACGTTGTGCTGCATGTGACCGATGATTACGTTTTGCCAGTCGGCGACGTAGAGGGCGCCATCTTCCCCAAAGATGGCGTCGGTCGGTCTGAAGTTTTTGTCTCCGCTCAAAAAGAAACCGTCGGACTCCTCATTCTGTTTGCTCCCATTTGCCAAGGTCTTGGTTACCTTGAGCTTTTCCCCATTTGGGGTGCCCCAAACTTCTCCCAGTTTTGTTTTCTCGATGACTTTCTTGGCATCCTTGCCGCGGCCCACTGTCTTGGTCTTTTCATACCCGCCGTCACGGTGGAGCTTGTATTGTTTGATCCCGAGAAAACCGATCGAGTTGCAGATGAGAAAATCTCCCTGCATGTCGTCCGGGAAATTGTCACTTGAGAGAATCTCGCAGGCGGGTACCGGGCGAACTTCCTTGTTGAGAAGGGAATGCATTTTCCAACCTTTTCCTTCGGGGCGAACCTGATAGGGTCTGCCACCCGTACCATCCGTCGCGTATTGATATCCCCAACCGTCCATAGCGATACCGTGTGGGTTGGGGCTGTTGCCTCCATGCAGGGCAATCGTGTATCTGCGGGGATCGAAACGATACATAGCGGAAGATCCCGTGGCCAGGGCCGGTCCCCAAGAATGTTCGTGATTGTGCTGCAAAAAGATTCCGCTTTGCCAATAAATTCCTCCATCCGGTCCGAAGATCAGGTTATTGGCCGCGTGGTGCGTATCGGAAGTTCCGAGTCCTTGAAAAATAACGAAGCGCTCGTCGGCCTTGTCGTCCCCGTCGGTATCCCGTAGGAAGAGCAGGTCGGGTCCACAGGTTACGAGGACTCCTCCGTTCCAAAACTCAAAGCCAAGGGGGTTGTGCACCTTGGCAAACTCGATGGCCCGGTCGGCTTTTCCATCTCCGTCTTCATCCGGGAGGATGAGCAAAACGTCGTTCATTTCCTTCAATGGTTCCCATTTGGGGTAGGTCTCCCAAGCGGCGGCCCAGAGCCTTCCCTTTGCATCAACTTGCATCTGAACCGGATTGATCAGTTGCGGAAAGCGCTTCTCATCCGCGAAGACGTTTACTTCGAATCCATCACGCACCGCAATGCGCTTCATGCTTTCCTGGGAGCTTAAGTATTTTACGTTTCCTTCCTTTTGGGAATTGGAACTTCGGCTTCCACCTCCCACGTTCGAAATGACTTTGATTGGCGCAGGGACGTTGGAGTCGTCAACCTGGTACTTTTTGCCCGCGGCGGTGGCCCAAACGAGCTTATCCCGATTGGCGGTCATGACGTCGAGCATGACCAACTCGTGTTGAAGAACTTCCGCGTTGGACTGGTCGTCGACGAAGCGCAATCCGGATCGGCCACCCCAAACGTCATTCCCGTCGGTTGCCCGGTAGCGGTTGTGCCAATGCCAGTTTTTTTCCAAAACGGCTTGCCTTAACTCTTCTTGGGAAGGGGAGGCAGCGGTTTGTTTTTCAAGCAAGGCTTGTGCGATGACTTCCCCCAGTTTCTTGTTTCCGAATTCGTTCAAGTGGACTCCATTGAGGGTCAAGCTTTCCTTTTCTTGTTGGTAAAGTTTCAAGCTCGGGCCGAACAGGTCGACATAGGCCACTCCTGCTTCCCGGGCCGCTTCCATGGTAGCCTTGGAAAAAGCGGAGAGGTTTTTGTTGTGGGCTTTGCCGCGTGGTAGATTTCGATCCTTCAAGTCCTCGAATGCGGTCGGGCTGAACAATACGATGCGTGGGAAATCTTTTCCATTTGGTTTGTAACTTCTGATTTTGGCTACGAAGTCAACCAGCAGTTTCTTGTAGCTATCGGCTGCCTGTGGGCCCGAGAATGATTCGTTGTAACCAAACATTGCAAAGACCACGTCGGCTTTCACATGCTGGAGGTATTGGCCCATCGGGGTGAATCCTCTGCTCCTCGGGTATTGATTGGGTCGGTCTCCCGACAAACTCATGTTACGGAAGGATACTTCTTTTCCCTTTAATTGGCTTTGCAGGAGAGTCTCGGTCCAACCATCGTGTTGCATACGGTCGGCCAATCCGTTACCCAAAATGGCCACGGTATCACCTTTCTTAAACATGAAAGGAGAAGGGTCCCGGTAGCCCTGAGGGACCTCGGCCTCGGCAAGGGGTGTACCAGTTGCGGAAGGCTTTTCCTTCTTGCCCGAGAAGGAGACGTAGGAAACCTCACCCTTTTTCTTCAGGTCAATGAGAATGCGCTCTGCCCCTCGAATCTTCTTTTTTTCAAAGACCGTTTCCCTGAGAACGTCCATGAGGGTTACGGTGAACCCGTTGAGACGATCTCCGTGACTGTTTCGGTTGAGCACTTCGATTTTTTCAACAGGCATGCTTTTACCCAAGTCTAGCTCCCACCAGGGGGCGATCGATCCGGATCCGTCGGTATGAGTCTGCCCACCCGCGTTGTAGTCGGGGTTCTTTTTCCCGTCGATGGCCCTCTCGGCCACTCCCCCGTGAGCGGTGCTGGACTGTTTGGCTTTCCCTTCACGAGCTACGTTTTTCTTTCCACTGTACACTTCAACCTCGTTCAAGGTCAGAATCTTGTTGTCACCGGGAACAGTAATTCGAACAAAGCGAGCGGTCGGGACGGAAGAAGTTTTCTTGTCGTCTTTTGCTTGAATGCAGAAGGGCGCGAGGAGTGACAATGCGCACGTGAGGCGGATAAGGGAAACTACCTTTGAGGTATGCATGATGGAGGCTGGTTTGGATTATGATTGAGTCGGGGGGGACAAGGTTCCGTGAATAACGTTTCTTTGGTAATAATGAGGCGGGAATCCGAATTGTTTCCCAAAAAAGATTTCACTTTAATACCAAAATGATTCGCGGCTTTTTGTCGACGGGAAATCGTACTCCGAAGGATAATTTTAGAGGAAGCGCCTAGTTACTTTCCTTTGCCCAACGCAAGTAAAGCTCGCTGTTCTTACGGTAATTCTCTCTGGAAGCGGCATTGCGGTTGGATTTCATCTGGTCTTCGGTTTCCAGAACATAGACCTCTGGCGATTCGGGGCCGGGGTCGCCGGTTTTCTTAATCCACTGCCCAAGGTGTCTACGCATGGACACGATGGCCTTGGCATGCTTGGGGTCGTTGGCCAAGTTATTGGTCTGCCACCTGTCTTTGCCATACAGAAAGAGTTCCTCGGGAGGACGGGTTGGAGAGAAGAGCAGTTTTTCCGCGAGGGTACCAAGTTTCTTCTCGGCGTGAAGTTGGCGCAGGCGCTGGATGATGATTTTGCCGTCCTTATAGTTGCTTGGCATGAGGTGGGGGCGTTGCGGATAAAAGTTTTTAAGGTAAAGGTAGCGTTCGGTTCGCACGGAGCGGATGCGGTCGGCGGCTTCACCACAGCGGTCACGGGCCCCGAAAACAGCTTCCTTGGGTTGATGATTCCGGTCCAGAATATCCGCGCCTTCCATTCGGTCTGGTACTTTGATGCCCGCGGCCGCAAGAGACAGGGCCGCTATGTCGATATGTTCGACCAAGTCGTCCCTCTTTTTTCCCTTTGGTATTCCTGGTCCTCGAATGATCAAGGGAATATGGGTTCCTTCGTCGTAAAGGAATTGCTTCCCCCGGGCGTGGCTTATTCCGTGGTCGGTAAAGAATACGACGAGGGTATTTTCGAGAATACCTTCGTTTGTCAGCCGCTCCATGACTTGTCCGACATGCCAATCAGTTATCTTTACGGTATCGAGGTAAGTAGCCCAGTCGCGGAGAATGACTGGATCTTTGGGATAGTAGGGAGGCAGGGTGATTCGGTTTGGAAGAGTGGGCTGCATTCCAAATTGCTCTTTCATTCGTTTTTCCAAAGCCAGGTAGCCGCTCGCGGATGCCCCCCGCAACTTGCCGCCATGGAGTTGGACCTGCATGAAAAAGGGTTGATCCTTTTTTCGTCCGGCCCAGTCATGGCTGTCGTACACTTCGACGTCCCAGTCGAAGTTATAGTCGGTCTTGCCCCGTTTTTGCTTGGTAGTTCGAACACTGCGGTAATCGCATTTAGCCAATCCACTTCCGATACAGGTATAATAGCCTGCTTTTTGAAAAAGTTCGGGGATGGGCTTAACTCCTTTAGGTAACTGAATACGGTGCTCGCCCCGACCGCTTCGGTGATGATGGGAGCCAATCGAGTTTTGGTACATCCCCGTTATGAGGGAGGACCGAAAAGTAGAGCAGACAGGGGAGGTCGCGTAAGCCTTGGTAAACAGAAGACCTTCTTTGGCCAACCGGTCGACGGCGGGCGTTTCGATTGACTTTTCACCGTAGCATGAGAAGTGGGCCGACATGTCGTCGATCACGAACCAAAGAACGTTGGGAGGGCTCTCTGCCTTCCCTTTGCCGGCAATCAATAAAAATAAAACCAAAGAGAGCTTAGTTCTTGTCATCAATAATACCATCTCCCGCAATCCGGGAAATTTAACGGTAGGAGCCGAGTTCAATGTAAAAATTTAGGGAAGACTGGTTCACCGTCTTTTTTGGCCAAAGGAAATTTGGGTTTCCAAGTGGGGTGTTTTTGCCTGAGCCAGTCCTCGATTTTTCGTGAAAGATCGGCGGCGATATCCGGATGTTTTTTGATCAGGTTACGTTTTTCTCCCAGGTCGTCGGTCAAATTATAAAGCTCCCAAGCATTCGCTTCGTAAAAATAGAGTAATTTGAATCGTTTGCCTTCGACCTCGTCCATTCCGACTACACATGGTTGGGCCCGTACGTCCATATAACCGGGGAACAAATAAAAAAGGGGAGAACGTTTGGACTTGGAGCCAGGTTTCCGGAGGATTTCGGCGAAGGATTCCCCGTCGAGCGGGTGCTTTTTTGGGGATGGCATCCATTGGTTCCCCGCCAATTCAACAAGCGTGGGATAAAAATCCATGCCGTGAACCATCCTGTCCGTTACAGTGTTGGATGAAATGGTTCCGGGCCAATAGGCAACCAAAGGAACCCGAATTCCGCCTTCGGTGAACATACCTTTGACTCCTCTCAAGGGAAGGTTGTCGAAATGGGTGCCTCCGTTGTCGGAAGTGAACAGAATCAGGGTCTCCTTGGTGATGTCGTCGCTCTTGTCACCATCCCCGTTTGGATCTTCCAGTGAAAGAAGGAGCCTGCCCAAAACTGCATCCATTCCCGAAATGAAACCCGCGAGGTTTGCCTTTCTGGAATTTTCTTTATCTAGCTTTTTCAGCGCGGCCTCTTTCAAGTCAGGTCTGGCTTGTACGGGTCCGTGTACGGCATAAGCATGCAGCTGCAGGTAAAAGGGTTTGGGATCGGCGGCAAGGGACCGCACCGTTTCCTCCATTGCCTCCGCCAAGGCATCGCAGACGTGTTTGGGCTTTCCTACCTGAGTGTTGGGAATACCGTGTTTTTGAACATAGGATTTGGTGTAGGGTTCACCAAAGCGGTCGAAGTCTCCTCGTCCGAGCCCCTTGAAAACCCACTTGTCCTTGATTTTTTTGGAAAAGCAAACCGGTTGATGTCCCTGAGTATAGCCTCCAATATTGACGTCGAAACCTTGGTTCTCGGGCATGGTTGAGTCTCCGGAATGTCCCCCGACGTGATATTTTCCAATATGAGCGGTCTGGTATCCATTTTTTTTCAAGGCTTCGGCAATGGTTACCGCTTCGCTTGCAACGTCCTGTCTTTGGGAAGGGCCGGTGAATTTAGCTTGTTCCTTGGTTATGCCCGGCTTCTTGTTTCGGTTGAGGTTTCCAACGACGTACACTCCGTTATGCACCCGGGCAGGGTATTGTCCGGATAGCATGGCGGCCCGGGATGGGGCGCAATTGGGCTGGGTGTAGGCATGAGTGAAGCTCAAGCCCTGGTTGGCGATCCGTTCGATATGGGGAGTGATGAAGGAGCCCGTATGAGTTCCCATGGTCACTTGCTTTGCACTGATTTGGTTCCAGCCCAAGTCGTCGATCATGTAGACGATGAGATTCGGTTGTTTTTGGGCAGGGTAAAGCGAAGGAGCCAAGCTACCGATTAACACCATCAAAGGAAGAAGTTTATTGATTTTCATGAAAGATTGAAAAGTATTCTCTTTCCTCACTCCGTCAACGGAATGAAGGCAGCGAACAAGACATTATTGCGAAAGCTGGAAAGGAATCAGGGTTTCCCAGAGGTTTTGACGTTGTGCACTCCGGCTCCAAGCTCGCCTTTCCTTCGCTCCAAGTACTGGGTGGAAATCTTTCGGGCCTTGGCTTGGTCGGCTTCGTCGTAGTCCCAAAATTCCTTGACGACCTTTTCGCATTCCGGGTAGTGGGATCCGTCGTCGCCGACCCGCTTGCGCACCTTGGCCAACCAACCCTTGAGTGATTGAGCCAGCTTCGCATGCTTGGGGTCGTGGTAGAGATTCCTCGTTTCATGAGGGTCGTTCTTCATGTCGTATAGTTCCCAGCCCGCTGGAGTTTGGTATCCTCCCTGATAATTGCATCCGTAGAAATAGATCAGCTTGTAGCGCTTGGTTCGCATGCCCAGGTGGGCAGGGTTGTCATGGTGGGCCATGTGCATCCAGTAGCGGTAGTAGGCTGCTTTTTTCCAACCGTCGGCTTCCTTGCCTGTTTCAAGAAGGGATTTGAAGGAACGACCTTGGACGCTTTTGGGGATAGAGGCTCCGGCAAAGTCGAGCATGGTGGGGGCGTAGTCGACGTTTTCGATGATCGTGTCGAAACTCTGGCCCGCTTTGACGGTCTTTGGGTAGCGGACGAGGAAGGGCATGCGCATCGATTCTTCGTACATCCAGCGTTTGTCTTGGTAGTCGTGCTCGCCGAGCATGAAGCCTTGGTCGCCCGTGTAGATGATCACGGTGTTGTCCATCTGCCCGGTTTCCTCGAGGTGTTTGAAAAGGCGACCGAGGTTGTCGTCGATGCCCTTTACGCAACGAAGGAACTTTTTGAGGTATGCGTTGTAGGCAAAGCGGGTGTTCTGTTCGTCGGTGTAGTCGGCGGGATCGTAATTTTCGGGGAATTCATTGGGAAAGCGTCCGGGCAAGTCGCGTAGATAAGAACGTCGGGGGTTGCGGTTTCCGATCGAGGTGCCGACGTGGGGAATCAATTCGTCCTTGTTTCCACGGGTTGCCAAGGATCCGAATTCGGGGTGTCTTTTCCAAAGTGTCTCCGGTTCGGGGACGTCGACTTCGGCGAGAAAAGATTCGTAGCGCTCGGCATTCTCAAAATAGTCGTGCGGAGCCTTGTAGTGGTGCATCAGAAAGAAGGGTTTTTCTTTTTTGCGGTCCTTGAGCCAATCGAGCGTTAGATCGGTGATGGCGTCGGTGGAATGTTTCTCGGGGAAATCGATCAGGTTTTTGCCCCAAGGCTTGTCACCGCGGATACGGAAGGAGGGTCCATGGTACTTTCCCTGTCCGGGGAGGACGCAGTAGTAATCGAAGTCCTTGGGTTCGACCTTGAGGTGCCACTTTCCGATCATGGCTGTTTCGTATCCTGCTTTTCCCATTTCGATGGCAAGCATTTGCTTGCCCGGCATAACTCGTCCGCTCAGGTCGACGGCTCCGTTGACGTGGTTGTATTGCCCGGTCAGAACGCAAGCACGGGAAGGCGAGCAGATGGAGTTGGTGCAGAACGCGTTTTGGAAAAGAGCTCCTTCTTTGGCCAACCGGTCGAGGTTGGGGGTGGGGGCGATCTTGGCTAGTCGGCCTCCGTAGGCAGAAATGCCATGGGCGGCGTGATCGTCCGACATGACGTAAAGGATATTGGGCTTGCGGTCGGCGAATAGGCAGGTTGCCAAGAACAGGCCGATGGATGAAGGAAGGGTTAGTTTCATAGTTGGATGTTCTTCCCGAAGATTGTCGGGCGAATCAAAAAGATCAAGCGATCAGTTGGGGGATGATCTGTCCTCCGAACTGGCTAAGTTGCTTGTATCGTCCTCCGTGAAAGAAGGTCAGCTTGTTGTCGTCCAGTCCGAGCAAATTGAGCAGGGTGACGTGAAGATCGCGGATTGGGTGAGCGACTTCAACCGCCCCCGATCCCAATTCGTCGGTGGCTCCGACGATACTGCCGGGTTTGACGCCTCCACCCGCCATGAGGATCGTCATGGCTTGGTTGTTGTGTCCGCGACCGATGGCATAGACTCCTCCTCGACGGTTGTTGTCGGGTGTCCTTCCGAATTCCCCGAGCCAAAGGACCAGCGTATCCTTGAGCATGCCGCGTTTTTTCAAATCCTGAATGAGAGCAGTCATGGGTTGATCCACGCTTTTGATACGGGCGGCATGGGCCCGTTCGAGGTAGTCGTGACTGTCCCACCCACCCGAGAAGATTTGCACGAACCGAACTCCTTTTTCAACCAACCTGCGGGCCATCAGGCATTGTTTCCCGAATCCCGCGGTTTCCTTTTGGTTCAACCCGTAGGCTTCCTTTGTTTTTTCGCTCTCTTCCTCCAAGCCGATCACACCGGGAACTTCCATTTGCATGCGGTAGGCCAATTCGTAGTTTTGCATGCGGGATTTCAGTTCCTCGTGCTGAGGGTGCTTGGCCATGTGGCTCTTGTTAAGGAAAGCGAGTTCATCGAGGGCCTCTCTTTGATGCCGCCGGGTCTTGTGGGAAGGAGCGTTCAAGTCGAGGATCGGAGAACCGGCCGGACGCAAGCGGGTACCTTGATACTGACCGGGCAGGAATCCATTTGACCAGTTGCGTGATCCGCCTTGGGGGAGAGCAAGTTCCGTCATGACGACGTATCCGGGAAGGTTCTCGTTGACCGAACCCAAACCGTAGTTGGCCCAAGCCCCAAGCGCTGGATCTCCGCCCAACCGGCTTCCCGTGTTCATGTGAAAAAGAGCCTCCGGGTGGTTGAGCGATTCGGCGAAGCAACCGCGGTAGTTGCAGAGTTCGTCCGCCACTTTGGGCAGATGGACCCATTGATCGCTCATGTCCAAACCGGATTTCCCTACCTTGCGCGAACCGTACGGGCTGCCCACGTAGAATTTGTAGCCGGAGGCGAGGCTTCCCGGCCGTTTCGATTCCTTCTTGTGGAGTGCGTTTAGCTTCGGCTTGGGATCGAAAGTATCGACCTGACTGGGGCCGCCTTCCATGAAGAGCATGATGACGTTTTTCGCCTTGGGTTCGTGCATCGGTTCTTTCACGCCGCTCGAAGATGAGGAATCCTTCGCCATCAAATCGGTCATGGCCAAAGCTCCAAGAGAAGAGGTCAGTCCGTACAAGAAATCACGGCGGTTGAGTTCGGGAACGTAAAGAGGGAAGTTCATATCAGTAGACGTACATAAATTCGTTGGCATTGAAGAGAACCAGACACAAGTCGGCGAGAGCCCTTGTTTGCGGGCTTACTTCATGGGCTTTCTTGTCCGCATGGTAGTTGTCGAAAGCGGGAAGAATTTCCTCGTAGTCGAAAGGCAAACCGGTCGCTTCCTCGACGAGGGAGCGCGTAATGGAGGTCGGGTAGGCGGGCTTCTCGGGTTCATTCTTGAGGTGATACCCTCGCATCTTCTCGACGTATTTTTCCAGTCTGTCCCATTCCTTCTTTGCGGGAACTCGGCCGAAAGCCAATTGAAGTACCCGCTTGACTTGCATGCGAAGATCATCGAATTCATACTCTGCTCGCAGAGCCAGAGCGATGGCCCGGTCGTTCATCAAGTCACTGTTGAGAAGGCTGAAGGCTTGGGGGGTGACCGATTCGGCGACTCTTTCCTCGCAGGAGTCGTTGGGGTTGGGTTGGTTGAAGAGCTCCAGAAAGGGATCCGGTTGTCCACGCACGCGATAGGCATAAAGCGTACGGCGATTTCTTTGTTCGGGCCGAATCGAAGGTTGATAGGCGGGGGCGAGGGAGAACTGGATCATGCGGGGTTGAAGGGCCACTTCCATGTTGATTTCGGGCATGACTGGTAGTCCCCCCACATGGCGGTTAAGCTCTCCCGTGCTTACCAGCATGCCGTCGCGCAATTCCTCGGCGGTCAAGCGACGGGGCAGGCGGTAGGCGAGCAGGTGGTTGTCGGGGTCTTCATTTCGGAGTCTTCGAATTTGCGGGTGTTGTGTCCCTTGGCGATAGGTTTCGGAAAGCATGATCAGTTTGTGGAGCCGCTTGAATTTCCAACCGTGCTGGACGAAGTCGGCCGCCAACCAGTCCAAAAGCCGAGGATGGGTGGGTTTCTTTCCCTTCGCCCCAAAATTGTTAGGGTTGCCGGCAAGGGGTTTCCCGAAATGCCTTTGCCAGACTCGGTTCACGATTGAGCGAGCGGTAAGAGGGTTATCCGGGCGGGCAACCCATTTGGCCAAGGCCAGTCTTCTACCCGAGTTCTCGCTGGTAATCAGATAAGGTTCCTTGAGGTCATCGGAGGTCGATAGACCAAGGGCGCTCAGGACGCCTGGTTGCACCCGGTCTCCGGGAGCTTCGAGTGCGCCTCCTTGGAGAATGTGAGACTCGGGAAACGGCCCATCGGGTATCTTGCCGGGCATACGCATTTTACGAGCATTGAGAGACTTGGGAACGGGACCGTTGTACACGGATTGGGCAAGGGGTTCGTAGCGCTCGAGACGGCGTGACCAAATCCAATCGTCTTGCCGACGAACCTTGAGCCTGCCTTGTTCGATTGGGTTTAAGCCTACGTAACGGGGAGGCTTTTCTTCGTCGGGTAAGCTTCTGCGTTTATCTTCGTTGAGATATTTCTTTTTCCTTTGGGCATACCATTTCTTGGCGGCCTCTTCCTGTTTTTCCAGAAGTTCGTGGTGTTTTTCCTTCGCGAAGTCGAGCATGGCTTGAGTGGCTTTTTTCCCTTCGTTTAGGCCAAGAAGGTTTTCTTCCTTGGCAAAGGGAGCGGTTCTTTCCGCAAGTTGGGTTCCGGAAAAAGCTGCGTACATTCGGTAGTAATCACGGGTGGGGAGGGGGTCGAATTTGTGGTCATGGCACTTGAAGCAGCGCATGGTCGTACTGAGGAAAGTTTGCCCGACCGAGTTGACCACGTCGTCGAGGTACAACTGACGGGCTTGCGGTTTCAAAACCATGGCGGGGTCCCATGGTCCCATGCGAAGGAACGAGCTTGCCACCAGAAGTTGCGAGTCCTTTTTACCCTTGGGTTGTTCTTCCCAGAGCTCGTCTCCGGCAATTTGTTCGATGACGAATTGGTCGTAGGGTTTGTCGTGGTTAAAGGATCGCGTTACGTAGTCGCGGTATCTCCACATGTTGGAGCGTTCGTAATCGTTTGATAGTCCGGCCGTATCGGCATAGCGGGCGACATCCAGCCAATGTTGGGCGGAACGCTCTCCGTAATGGGGACTTTCAAGCAACTGGTCGATCAAATCAACCCATGCCTTTTGCGGATTCTTGTCCCAGGCTAGACGGAACTGGTAGATTTCATAGGGAGTGGGTGGAAGACCGTGAAGGTCAAGGTAGGCCCGCTTGACCAAGTTACGGAAATGACTGGGTGGCGCAGGCTTGACCTTTTCCCGGTTGAGCTTTGCCCTGACGAAGGAATCGACTGGATTGAGCCCAGCGATGGGTGTCTTCGGCTTAGTCAAGGGTTGGAATGCCCACAAGTCTTCGGGTGGGTAGCGCCTGTAGGTCCAATCTTCGGACAAGCCTCCGCTTGTTTGGACGATTATGCCTTCCTCCGTTAGGGGCTTCGCTCTCTCCTCAATCAAGTACTTTTGGCGTGTCTCTTGGTCGGGCCATGGAGCACCGAGCTTGATCCATTGTCTGATCCAGTCGATTTGTTTTTCGGTCAAGCGGTCGTTTTCCTTGGGGGGCATTTCGTAATCTTCGTCCTTCCACTCGATTGCAGTCATGATGAGGCTCTTTTCCGGATGACCTGGCACGAGAACCTCTTCCGATGTTTCCCCTCCGAACAACATACCCTCGCGAGTCGATAGGTCGAGGTCCCCCTTGGTCTTCCCCTCCTTGGCACTGTGGCATGCGATGCATTTGCTTTCCAACAAGGCGTTGACCTTGAGAGCGAAAAGCTTCTCTCCTTCCTCTTCCCTCTCCAACGCCGAAGCACTGATCGGAAGTAAAAGCGCAAGAATGCCTACCCGGAATTTCATCTCCTCAGATCACGTTTTCCCCCAAGTAGAAGAGAGCTTTTTCAATGTCTTTTTCCAAAACAGCTTCCACGATCCTTTTGTGTTCGGCTGCGATGTCCTCGTACTTCGTGAGGCGTGAATATTTCATGATCATCCGTACGGACAATCCAAGCCACATGGTTTCCAAATGAGAAGATGCTTGAGCGACCCAATACCTGTGAAGAGCCAAGTCGCACTCGGCGACTCCGGGCAAGGAGGCTCGTTCGCAGGCTGTAGTGAGCCGCTCAAGCAAAAAAGTCAATTCATGGACGTCTTCCTTCTTCATGTTCTTGATGAACTTCGAAAGACAATGTTTTTCCAAAGATAGGCGCATGCCTGCAACTACGCTTCTTTCCTCATCAGTCAGTGGGGAAATTACACGAACGCCTTTATTCGCCTCATAGACCAAAGCGCCTTCTTGAGTAAGACGAAGCAGTGCATCACGCACGGGACCCCGACTCGTTCCGAAACGTTCGGCGAGTTTTTGTTCCCTGATCGGTTGGTCGAAATCAAGTTTTCCGGATATCAAGTCCGAACGCAAAGCCTCGCAGATTGCGTTTCTCGTGACTTTCGGGCTATGGGCTTGGGTATTGATAACCCAAACCATTATCTCCTTCCGACTTTTGGTCAATCAAGATTGTTAACAATTTAGATTCCCCTGTCCAATTCGCGTCTTGGCAATCAATTCCCGAAGAGGATTAGAGTTTCGGATTCTTCAGTGTCAATTGAGAGGCTTTGTTCTTGGGCAGGACGAAGCGCGAGCCGACACTTCCGGTCGCATAGTCCTTGATTTGCCAGACGTGCCCTACGAAAGAACTGATTTCCGCATGGTCGCGATGGCGCAAGATCCGACTTTGCCGGGGGTTGCCTTCGAAGTCGATCCATTCTAGAACAATGCTCTTTTGGGTTAAGTTGTGAAAGTAGAGCATACTCCTTTTTCTTGAGAAATCAGATTTCCTGACCTTTTTGTCATCCGATTTTATCGTATTGATTTCAGGTGATCCCTCCGGGGCCAGGCTTACGAGCCCAAGATCAAAATCCTTTTTCCAACGGGCGAATCTTTCCGGCCAGGCAAAAGATTTTTCTTTTATCAAGTCGAAGCCCTTTAGGTGAGTTGAGCGTTCCTTGCGGTCTTGTGGCCTTTGGTAGCGCCACTCCGTTTCCCCCAGTATTTCACTGATAAGTCCAGCCAACCTAGGGTCGCTTTTCTTCAGTTCCTCACGCGTGTCGATGGAGCCATGATCGTGGTCGTTCTCCCGGTTGGTGTCGAACCACGACTGGACGCCTTCGGCCCAGTATTCGTAGACGTTCGTCGATGCATAGGTGCCTTCCCAGATTTTTTCCTTGGTGGCTAATTCAAAGCATTCTTCCAACTTTTCCTGGAAATCGGGATGAACGAATACGATGGCCATCTGGTGCAGGGCATGAGCTAACTCATGGATTAGAATGTTTTCGGTGTCGTAAGGGTCTCCTGGTAGGCAGAGCAGGTTTTCTTCTCCACAACTTACGGCAGGCCTCTCATCGGTCGCCCCCAAACCCCGAGCCCGTTGGTCCCAATAAATTGCAGGCCTAAGATCCGAATGCTCGGGGACGTCGGTTGTGTACTCGTCGCGGGCCATGATCACGAAACGGGTTTTGCTCTTGTTCAAGGCAGTGAGCAGATCATCCCGTTGACCGATCATCTTCCGGATCAGGAAGGCCGCTTCTTTGAGAGCAAAATCGGAAACCCGTTTTGAGCCGAGAACGGAAAACCCGCCGACTGATACGCGCTTTTGATGGGAATCGTCCAACTTGAGGTATTGCCTTACCTCAAGCGGAATCTGAGTAACCTCGAAACTTCTGTCCTTGGCGAATGCGTAGCCGCAAAGAAGGAGCGACAATGCATTGACTACCAGAACCCGATGAAAGAAAAATGGCACAGTCTATTGTTTGAAAAAATCGTGATTTGGCTTCCCCCCACTCAGTACATATGCGAGCAAATCCATAATCTCATCTTTTTCCATCATGTTAAGCAGACCCGCAGGCATGGGGGAGACGGAAGAAGGACCGATGCTTTCGACGTCGGTACGGTTTACGTTCGTTCTCTGATTCGGATTATAGAGATCTGTGTTCAAGGTGACGTTATCGCCCTTCAAGTTGACGACCACGCCGGTATGGATATCCCCGTTTTTCATTTTTACGAAAGTCGGGACGAATTGTTCGTTGATTTCCTTACTCGGATACATGATCTGCTCAAGAAGGTCGTGGGCCGAGTAACGTCCACCGGAACCCGTCAAGTCAGGACCAGTCATTCCCCCCTCGTTACCGAAACGGTGACAAGCGAAGCATCCTCCAGCGGCAAACATTTTGCGACCTGTCTTGAAATTTCTTTGCTTGAGTTCTTGCGATGCCTTCCCACTCAGTTCTTCAAATTTCCATTGCTTGACAAANGTTCTTCCCGCCATCGCCTGGGCCATAACTTCGGCGGGTGACTTGGATTCNGCCTTCTTCTTTAGCAGGTCGCTNANNTCCTNTTTNTCCTGTGCACTCAGGCTGGCCANNGCATCGTTTCGGATGAACTCGATGAACTTCGAAAAACTGGCGCCGCCCCGGTAGTTGGANGCCTTCAAGAACCAATTGAAGTAATGGGTTCTCAGTTTGTTGTTCCATCCGGTTTTCAAAGTTCTCAGGGACCGTGCATATTCCATTTGTTCTTCCTGAGTCGGAGCTTCCATAAGCAGAGCAATCCCTTTTTGAGCGACCGAAGGAGCTTCCAGGAAAGAAAGCGTCTCACAGAGCAACCAGTTCATTTCGAAACGTTCATCAGGGAATCTTGGGTCAAGTTGCTGGACAATTTTTTGAACGGTTTCCTTTCCGGGTTTACCAAAACGGACCATCGCAACCTGATAAGCCCGCACGAAGGCGAGTTGTTCAGCGGCTTCCATTCGGTTCCATTTGATCTGAAGAAGAGAATTTATAATCTTCCGGCCCATTTTCGAATCGACTGGTGGATCCGTTGGGGTGCGGTGAAAAGGATCAATCCCGGAAGCCTTGGCCAGTGACAATAGAAGATTTGCCCGTTTTCCGTGATCCTTTTCCTTGAGAGCTTGCGATGACCATTGTTTGACCGGTAGTCGTTGGATGGACATGAGTGCGGCCCATCGGACGAACCTGTCGGAGTGGTCCACATGGGGCCATGCTAGTTCCAAAGCCTTTGGGTTCGATCCGACATGCAATGCTTCAAGTTTTCTACGCAAGACGGTGAGGTCTCCCGGTTGTGTTTTGTGAACGTAGGGATTGGTCTTTTCCTTGCCTTCGTAAGTGACCCGATAGAGTCCGGACTGCACTTTTCGGCCACCGATGACAAAGTACATGGCTCCATCGCCGGGATGAATGATGGCATCGGCCACCGGGAGGGGGCTTCCGGTTATGAAAGTTTCCTTGGTGCCTTTGTAGCTTGATCCATCCGGTTGCAGGTGCACGGCGTAAATTTTGCCCCAACTCCAGTCCAGAGCATACATGGCTTTCTGGTATTTTTCGGGAAATTTGGCTCCGTAGCCGAAGGTTGTACCGGTAGGGGAACCAGGGCCGATGTTTACGGATGCAGGTAGGGTGTCCGGATAAAATTCGGGTCGCTTGCCGGTTCCGTTTCTCCATCCATACATGGAACCACTTGTGGCATGACAGATCCGGGTAGGCCTGTACCACGGAGTATTGAAATCATATTCCATATCGGCGTCATAAGTGAAGAGCTCTCCATCCAAGTTGAATCCACCGTCGAAAATATTGCGGTAGCCCGAGGAGACGATTTCCCAGTCTTTGCCATCGGGCGACATTTTGTAGATAATTCCTGCAGGAGCCAATCTTCCACGATTGTGACCCCGCCCGTCGGGCATGCGCGGCAAAAGGTGGTCTTCCCCCCAATCTCTTGGAACGCGGGAGGTTTGCGCTTCGGTCGGCGTGGTGTTGTTCCCAGTAATCAAGTAGATGGATTTCTTGTCTGGGCTGAGGATGAGTGCGTGTACGCCATGATCACCTCGTGCTTCCATGACCCGGAGTTTCTCAACTTTGTCGAGTTTGTCGTCCCCATTCGAATCGGTCAGTTTGTATACTCCGCTGTCCATCTTTCTTTCGTAATCGTTGACCGCAACGTAAAGGGCTCCGAATGCCCAAAGAAGACCATTGGCGGCTCGGATGTCGGCGGGGACCTTTTCGATTGTCGATGCCTTTAGGTTCTGTCCCGTCTTGGGTGCGGGAAAACGGTAAAGCCCACCGAACTGGTCGCTTGCAATGATTCGGTCCTTTTCGTCCACGCACAGGTTGACCCATGAACCAAATTTTTCCTTGGGCACGGTGAAAAGCAGTTCGACCTTGAAACCGTCTTTGGCGGAAATGCTTTCCACGGGAGTGGCCTTGCTTTGAAATTGAGCGTAGGACTGAAGAGTGAGGCTTGCAATTAGCAGGATGGGAATGAAGTATGTATTGGGCATAGTAGAGAACTATTGTTATTTTTTATTTTAATCAATGAGCATCCAAAGGCTTTGTAAATTTATTCAATTCGTCACCAAAGCGAGGATGCCGCTTAATGCTTTTATACGACTCATGTTTTTCCAACCGTCTTTCTTACGATGAAATTTGTCTTTGCTTATCTGATTGCTTTCCTCTTGTTCGGTTTTGTTTCCTTTGGCGAGGAAGCCGACCAACAAGCGAAGTTTGCTTCTTTCCGCGAGAAAATGCAGGGCGTGAGGTTTTCCGGTTTCTTCACCATGACGGGCAAAGAGATTCCTCCGATGGAGGAAACGTATGAGATAAAAAGCGTCCAAAAGTTCGGAGAGGAAGACCTTTGGATTTTCACTGCCCGGGTGAAGTACGGAAAAAAAGACGTCGTTCTTCCCATGCCTCTTCCAGTCAAATGGGTTGGTGAGGTGCCTGTCATCACCATGAAGGATCTGGCGATACCGGGTCTTGGTACTTTCAGCGCTCACGTCGTAATCGACGGGGACAAATACGCCGGAACGTGGGCCCACGGAAAAGTGGGTGGACACTTGTACGGCACGATCGAGAAAATGAACAAGAAAGGCTCCGAATGAAGAAAGCCAATTCCCTTTTGTTGCTAGGCGCTTGTATGGTTCTTGCTTTGATTGCTTTTGCGGGAGGCTACTACTCGGGGTTGACTCGAAGTTCAGTCGGTACAGGCGCCGCAAACGAAAGAGCTCTTTTGGAAAAAATTGCCGAATTGCAAAGCGAAAAAGAATCGGCCCGGCAAGAGCGCCGGGATTCTTGGTCGAAGAACTCTTCATTGCCTCTTGCGAACTTGCCCGAAGCTCGGTTGGAGGACAATGATCTTTCAAAGGTACGATCCATCCGCGATCTGCTTTTCAAAGCCCGTGCCGAGTCGAATCCGATCGCTCGTTTATCAGGATTTTCCGAGGCCCTTTCCGACTTGAACGAGGATAACTTGGACGATGTCCTGGAGGCTTATGAATCCATGCTCTTTGGATTCGAGCATATGCAGGAGTACCGGATGCTTCTTTACGCATGGGGGCAATTCGATGCGACCGGAGCAATCGAGTACTGTAATAATCGGGCTTCCGGGATGGGCGCGGGTTTTGCCACCACTGGGGTCCTTGAAGGTTGGGCAAGTCGTGATCCCGTATCCGCAAGCGAGTGGGTTCAGGATCCGAAGAATGCGGGGATGTCGAAATTATACAACATGGGGTTGGTGAAAGGTTGGGCGAGTACGGATTTGCAAGCCGCTTCCCGATACGTCGAGAGTCTCGAGCCAGGTGAGGACGTCGGCAAGTTGGTGGGAACGCTTTCGAATGAGTATTACAAGCGAGGCTTCGGTGTCGCCGCCGAATGGGCGGAAGGGTTGACGGATAACAAAATAAAGGAGGCGGCTTTTGCGAATCTGAGCAAGCAAGTGTCTCGTGACCAACCCGAAGTCATCGCGGAGTGGCTCAAAGACCATTCCGGGGAACCCTATGCATTTAAATCCTTCGAGACATTGGGCAAACGATGGAGTGAAACCGAGCCCGAATCGGCAATCAATTATTTCGAGGAGCTACCCGAAGGCAAAGCCCGCAACGAGGGGGTGGAAGGCGTCATGGGGAATTGGGCCAAAGAAGATCCGCAAGCGGCTGGTGTATGGCTTAATGAAAAAGAGGTCGGTCCGAAAATGGATCCAGTCCTTTCGACTTATGCCCGGGTTGTTTCAGGAGAAAACGGTGCTGCCGCCATGGAGTGGGCGATCGCCATAAGCGAGCCAAAGCTTCAGGAAAGAACGATTCGCCAAGTCGGGCAAAATTGGTATCGTCAGGACAAAGAAGCGGTCGAGGAGTGGTTGCCCCAAAGTGATCTTACACCTGAAACTCAGAAAGCCATTCAAAACCCACCCAAGCAAAACTGGTGGCAAAAGCTTACCAATAGGTAGAGAAACAGAAGCTATTGCTTGGCTTCTTTTTCCAAGGCTTCGATTTCTTCTTTCAAGTCGGTCAGGTACTTCTCCGGGTCCTTCTCGAATCTGGGGAGGCAGGGCTTGCAACAGAACTTGATTACCGTACCCTCGTGGACATGGGTGTAAGGAATCATGTCGGGATCTTCACCGAAGTCGCTTCCAGAGACCAGGCAGAAATCCAACGGGTAGGCATCGTCCAAAGCACTTGTTTGGTTCGTATCCGTATCCGTTTCGGTTGAATTTTCGTCGGATGAGTCAGTCGGGTTGTTCGAGCAACCCAAAAAGGTGAAGACGGCAGCAACCAAAGGCATTTTAAATCCCAAAGTAAAGGAGTCGGGTTGAATTTTCATGGAACTATTCTTTGTTATTTATCCGGCTAGGTCAAGAAGGGGAAACTCATTAAAACTTGCGGGCCCGTAAATTACGGAAGGCGACCGTGCCGCCCTTGCCGTGGTGCTGAATTCCGAAATGTCCTTCGAGCGATTGCTTGTGTTCCACTTCGGCAACCAATTCGCCGTTGACGAAAGTTTTGATGCTCGAGCCTTTGCATACCACCTTGAATTTGTTCCACTCCTCGGGCTTGAACACTCCCTTGATCCGTTCCTTGTATTCGGCGTCCGTGTCTTTGTTCGGGTAGAGCCATCCTCCCATTCCGATTCCATAAACTCCACCTGGTTTGGCTTGGTCGATTTCGCATTGGTAGCCCTTTGGTTTGCCTTGACCGCCAACGAGCCTGAATCCCAGACCGGAATTGAACCCTTTGTAATCAAGGGGAATTTTTACTTCCGTCTCGACTTCGAAATCCTTCATTTTGAGATCGTAAACGACCCATACGTTGACCTTCGAGAAAAGATGGAGTTCTCCCTTTTTGGCCACGAAGGACTCGACCTTGGCCCGAGGGGTCCAACCGGTGGTACTCTTACCGTCGAAAAGAGGAAACCAGGACGATTTGTTTTTTTCTCCGAGAAGGTGAGAAGTTGAGGTGAAGAGCAGAACGAGCGCGATAACGAGGTAGTTCATTTGTATTTAGCTGAGGTTGAGGGGACCGCCTTGGCAAAGCTTGGGGTTCCCAAAGGTTTCCAAGGGGTGACCCACGGCATGAGCAAGGCTGAGTAGGAATCGGTTGTGGGCGCTGTTCTCGCAGGAAAGACTTCGTCCCATCCTAAAGCCAAAGCCATTGCCGGCGAGAACAAAGGGGATGTCGTTGAGGGTGTGACTGTTTCCTTTGCCCAACTCGTTTGTCCAAATGACCAAGGTGTGGTCGAGCATCGATCCTTTGCTCCCCGGTTCTGGGGTGTTTTCAAGTTTTTTCAAAAGGTAGGCAAGTTCCTCGGCAAACCAGGTGTTGATTCGCACGAGTTTTTCGTAGGCTTGCTTGTTTTTGTCAGGTTCGTGGGAAAGGGTGTGGTGGGCATCGTCGATGTCCAACCAGTTCATCTTGGCTTGGCCTACGGACTTTGTGTACTGAAGAGTGGCGACTCGGGCGAAATCATTTACGAAGGAATTGACCAACATATCTATTTGCAATCGACCGAGTTGTGGCAAGTTGTCGTTCTGGTTTCGGAGTCCTTCCGGTAATTCGGGAGGTTGTGCAACCAGATTGGTCAAGGAACTTCCGTCCGCATATTCTTTGTCCATTCGGTCGACCAACTCGGAATGCTCGATCAAAAGCTTACGGTCTGATTCGGGGAGTTGATTGGCCACTTTATTGAGATCACCCCGCAGGTCATCAAGAATCGATCGAACTTGCTTTTTTTCACGGACGTTTCCGTAGAGTTTGCGGTACGCATCATACGGGTCGGTGAGGGGAGTGACCGGTTTATTCGGGCCATCGTAGGACATCCGGGTCCATGGATCAGCCGTATCCTGAACGCCCACCCCAAAATGAAGGGCCCCAAACCGCGTTCTGGTTTCTTCCTTGGATTGCAGATGTTTACAAATTTCCCGGTCAATGGAAATTCCTTTGGGCCATCCCGATGGGGTGTTCCCTCCCCCCATGACGTTCCCTGGAAAAAGTTCGATGCCCGTAAGGAGGCAACTCATGCCCCTCATGTGGTTATCCCCATCTCCCTTCACCTTGTTGTGAAGGTTGCGGAGGATCAGCATTTGGTCGTGAAAAGGCTCAAGGGGTTTGAGGATGGTTTTGTGTTCAAAGTCATCCCCCATTGTTTCCGGCCAAAATTGATTAGGAATCGTTCCATTGGGGCTGAACATCACGATCAACCGTTGCTTGGGCGCGGAAGTCGACGTTTCTTCGGCAAAAAGGTTGGCTGACTGGGAAAGGATGGGAAGGGAAAGGGAGGAAAGCCCAAGTTGCTTAAGTGCGGACCTTCGGTTGATGGAATTAAAGTTCATGGGTGGTCGTACTTTATTTTAGAAAAGAAAAGCCATCGGATGCTCCTAAGAAACCGAGTTGAAAATATAGATCCCGCAGGCTCAATTGTTCGTTTTGTAACATTTCGGAAAGTTTGCTCGTATCGATTGCATGGTAGCTTTGCACAGGCTGTTTGGCAAGGTGCTTGAAGAGTTCATCGACAAAAGATTTTGCAGGCTTAGTCGACTCCAACGCATGGGACAGAAGGTCCTGTGATCCGTTCAACGTTCTTTCAATTCCCTCACTGTCCAAGTATTCGACCTTTAGATCAAGCGGTACACCTGCAATTTCTGAACGATTTCTACCAGTCGCATCAAAGTTTTCGAGGACAAACCCGGTTGAATTGATTTGGTCATGGCAACTCATGCAGTTGGCTGCTTTGGTTAATTCAGTTACTTTCTGTCTCATGGTCCAGTTTGGGTCAAAATCGGCATTCCGAAAAGAGACGGCTTCGGTCGGAGGCCGAAGGGTGCGGCCCAATATTTTGCGGGCGGTGAAAACACCACGATGGATGGGCGAGCTTTCTTCCGGGTAGGAATGACTGGCTAAAAGGTAGGGGTGGGTGTGAAGCCCTTGCCTTTTCAGATAGGAAGCGTTCATTTCGACAAATCCAGTTGTATTTGCATCATCGGGATAAGAGAGGCCATAGAAGGAAGCGATTCTCTCGTTGACTTCGATTGTTTTCATTTCAAGAAATTGTGGCCAGGTAATCATTTGTTCCCAAATTGAATTCTCAATCCACCTCAAAAGAGACCTTCTTAAATCCAAAGCGAGTGCGGGCGAAAAGTTTGGAAAAACTTTTTTACTCAGGGAAGGAAGTTCTTTGTTTTTCATATCCAGCCAATGCAAAAGGAAGTCGTTTAGTTTTGCCTGACTTCTTGGATCATCAAGCATGCGTCTGACTTGGCCCTCGATATGCGGTTTTTTGGAAAATTGATTTCGATCGATCACGTCATGTAATTTTCGGTCTGGTATGGAGTCCCAGAAGTACAAGGCCAGTCTGGTTGCCACCACGGAGGAATCTTTTTCTTTTTTGGCAAGCGCTTGCCACTCAGGATAAAGGAAACGAGGTGACTTTAGGGCAGTGAGGACAATTTTTTCCACGGATATGTGAAGGGGCGCGTTGTCGGTAAATTTTGAGTGCACGTATCGTTCAATCTCTTCATCCGATAATTTTTCACGAAATGCATATTGAAGGAATTGCTTGGTGAAAGTTGTAATTTTTTGTTTTCGACTTTCGTCTTTTTCGTTGGTCCTTGCCAATCGGTCCATTCGTTTGCCTGCAAAGATCGATGCTTCAAGTGCGGCGAAGGTGGTGGCTTCATCCCAGGTCGAATCTATTTGAATTCCCCGTTCATACCCATGAGAAGCATCATCGGGTGGTAGTTTCTGCTGACTGACGAAAGAAGGAGGAACGACTTGAGTGTAAAAGTACTCAGCGGGAATAATCTCCTTCTCTCCGATCGGAGTTTTCCAGCTTAATTCAATCGATGCGTTGGGGTCGTCGAATTTGAAATAATTGAGCCTGATTGGGTAGGGGCGTCCACCGAGCAGAAATAACTTTGCTCTTTCTTCGCGAAGTGTCCCAGCCGTAACCTTTTCATCAATCAAAGGGCCTCCCTCGCTTTGATTGACGCTGAGCTCAAATCCGTTTGGTGATTTTACGAAGAATTCATACCAACCTGATTCTCGTGGTAGGATGGAGCCTTCCCAGTAAACGGAGAATTTTTTGGGATTCATGCCCTCTAGGGCGGCCTTGTCCCGATAATTAAAACGAATGATGGAGTCAACTTGTTCGGCATGCATTTTCTTTCGCTTGTTCATGCCCTCCGCGTTGTAATATTTTCCTTTCAGTCCCCGTGCTGAATTAATAAGGGTAGGATGACCTTCAAATTGACCGAACAAATCGGTGACTGATTGCCGGTATTGCCGGTTGGTTAGACGGGCAAGCTGAACTTTTGAATCCTTTTGGAAAAGTTCGGGTTTTTTATAAAAACTCTCATAGAGAAACCTGGATATGGCATCCGCCTCCTTTCCTTTAACGAGATCCGGGTCATAATCGGGCATCGTTTTGTCCACGTAATGAATTAACTTTGTGATGGGCCACTCTCCAACCAGTGGCTTGGAATATTCATTTTCCACACCCTCACCTTTTTCACCATGACACTCAGCGCAGTGCTCGGCGTAGAGTTTTTCCCCATTCGGAGAATTGGCCAAGCTCATAGAGCTTGCTCCAAGGATTAGAGCAAACAAGAGTCTTTGGTAATATCTTCCCCAAAACATGGTAATTAGGATAAAAACTTACAGGCAAAATCCAACATTGAGTTGTCCCTTTTATAAACATTTTAAAAGGAAGACCTAAAGCAAACAACTAGCGTTTTCTTTTCCAAAGAAACATCCATTCCTCGTCTCGGCGTCCCTCAAAATGTCTTGGCTCCCAGTCATCGAGTAATTGAAGTCCAGGTTCGAACCGCTTGATGATTTCATCTTTGCTTGCCCCAAAGGGAGGACCTTCTTCGTTGAGTGGAAAAACAAAATGAATGGCCAAAAAGTAACCGCCGGGTTTGAGCCAACGATTCAAAGCTTGTGCGTATTCATCTCTACGGGACGGATCAATCGCGCAATAGAGGGTGTGTTCGAAAACCAAATCATAGGGTTCCTGTGGCTTGCCCTCCAGAAAATTTCCCGGGAAGAAAGCAAGATTAGGCAAGGATTCGTACTTGTGCCGGGCATCCGACAAAGCACTCTCGGAAAGATCCAAACCCGTAGTGTCGAAGCCGGTTTGAGCCCATGAGGACGCATCGTGTCCACGCCCACATCCCGGAACCAATACCCGGGTTTCCCGAGCCAGGTTTTGTTTGTTCAGCCAGTCGATGAGTCCAGGCGCAGGCTCCCCTTTGTCCCATGGCGTGTCCTCGTCAGTGTATCGTTTTTCCCAATCGGTCATTGTTTGATGGTAAGCCTTTTAGTCAATCAATGCTTTGATTTGATTGTCGTGAACCTTGGCAAGGATAAGCAGGCAGCAGATCGCCCCGAGCAGAGCTAGGGCCATGTCGGATTGGGTATCCCAAACGTATCCTTGCGTGCCCAGGAACGCTTCCGCGTCCTCGCCGATGAGTTCCGCGGCCCACCATTCGATCAATTCGTAAAAGGCGCTGAAGGCCAGGCAGACCGAGACGATGAGAAAGTTTCTCCACCCTGCGAAATTCACGATCTGCTTCCTGATTAAAATTTCTCGGGTGATCAGAGCGGGGACGAATCCCTGCATAAAATGCCCGACCTTGTCGTAGTTGTTGCGTTCCCACCCAAAGGCCTCACTGATCGAGTCGAAGAGGGGAACCTCCGCGTAGGTATACTTTCCACCTACCATCAATACGATGCAGTGGAGGAGAATCCAAAAATAGAGCAAGGGAGTAAGAGCAAAGGATTGACGGGTCCGCCACATGATGAGCAAGCCGATGACAGCCGGTCCGACTTCGAGAACCCAAGTCAAACGGTCCTTCGGGCCGATGCCCGACCAGATGAGAACGGCAAAGAAAACCCCGAGCCAAGCTAAAACCTTATTGTCGAAAGATTTTTTCATTTAGAGCCTTTTGGGAGCCTTTTCAGGAACTTTTGTGGCAGTCTTCAGCTTGACCAGAGTGTAAACGATGGGTTGGGGACTGATGCCCTCCAAGCTTACGGTCAATGAATTTTCGTCCTTCTTGGCATAGCGTATTTGCATGACTCCTTCCACTCCCTCTCCCGTAACGAAACCGAGTTCAAGGACGGCGTTGTCTTCCTTGAAGGTCCATTTCCCAAGAACGCTGGTGCCTTTGTCGTCCGCTCCCACGTGAAACACCGTTCCGTCCTTGGCGTTCCGTCCCAGTAAGGCAATGCTGTTTGTGCCGAAGGCCGCACCGGTGGCCAGGATGGCGTGATCCTTCACTTTCCAGACGTAGGAGACTTTGTTGTTCCGGCCCTTGGTCTCCGGGTCGATCCAGGTGCCGATGATTCCATCCCATTTGGATTCCCTCAACGTGTCGCCCAGGTTTTTTGCATAGCTCGTGGCTCCGCCGAGCATGAACAAGATGGCCGTCAAGGCCATGAATTTTGTGTTATTGGAAAAAGATTTCATGAGGTTTTTTTCAGAGGTGTGGATGGTTTCGGCGAAGAGTGGGAAGAAAGGAAGGACAAGAAACGAATTGGTTTACAGCCTCTTGGGGTTGAAGGGAGTCTTGGGGGCTTTCCCACTGGCTTTCTTGACCAAAGCTTTGCGAAGGCTTTTCATGACCGCCTTGCTCTCCTTGTCCGGCTTGAGGGCGAGGTTGTTGAATTCCATCGGATCGGCGTGGTGGTCGTAGAGTTCGATTCCGTGCTTGCCTTCTCCCCAGTCGGAGTAGCGCCAGCGCTCGGTCCGGATGCTCCGTCCCATGACCGGTTCGGCCAAGCGGTCGTCGGCCGGACGCAAGACCTGGGTGATGGCATGACCGTCCCATTTGGTGAGCGGGTTTTTCAACAAAGGGACGAGTGAGCGTCCTTCCACTGCTTCGGGGGTGGAGATGCCCGCGAGCCCGGTCAGGGTGGGGTAGACGTCCAAGAACTCGACGATGCGCCGGCAGGTTTGTCCATTCCCCTTGGCACCCGGGGCCTTGATGATGAGTGGGGCCCGGGCTCCTTGTTCGAAGAGGGTGCGCTTCTGCCAAATGCCATTATGCTCGCCGAGGTGATAGCCATGGTCGCTCCAGAAGACCACAATGGTATTGTCTGCCAAATCGAGCCGGTCGAGGGCGTCAAGTATCCGTCCGACCTGAGCGTCGATAAAGGACACGCAGGCGTAATAGGCTTGCATGGCTTTACGGCAGGTCAGTTTGTCCAAGTTGTAATGAGGAACCGGGCAATTGTGGGCGAAGGCGGCGGTGGGGATATCCTTACGATCGTCTTTCGGGGCATAAGGGAGTCGCATGTCCTCCAAGGAATAGAGGTCGAAATACTTTTGGGGGGCGACGTAGGGCGTGTGCGGACGGAAGAACCCAGCCGCGATGAAGAAGGGTTCGTTCTTCTTTTGCTCCATAAGCTTGATCGCCTCGGTGGCGATCATGCCGTCGGTCTGCTCCTCGTCCTTGCCGTCGGCCGCCAACCAGCTCAGGGCGGCGCTGATCTTACGGTGGGGTTCGGCGTTGAAGATGAGCGCCTCGTCGGTCTTGTCACGACCCTTCGGGTTGATGGTCTTTTGCCAGGAAGGTGGGTCGTCGAACCCGTCCGTCCCGATGGAGGCGGGCACGTTGTAGTGGTAGATCTTGCCCACCCGGCCCGACCACCAGCCGTTTTTCATGAACTGCTGAGACACGGTCACGGCATTGGGAACTTCGTCCCGGAAATGACGGTCCAAGTCGTAGACCTTGATGGTGTCCGGGCGCAGACCAGTCATCACCGAAGCCCGGGTCGGGTTGCAAAGAGGCAATTGATTGTAGGCCTTGAGGAAGCATACACCCGAGGCAGCCAACCTGTCCAAGTGCGGGGTTTTGGCCACAGGGTCGCCATAGCAACCCAAAGCGCAGGATAGGTCGTCCGCGGCGATGAACAGGACGTTGTTTTTTTTCGCATCAGACCAAAGTGGGAAAGAGAAGAAGAGGAGGAGGAAGGTAAAGATTGCTTTCTTCATTGTTGATTCGGGTTTGAACGTGAAACTTAGTTTTTTTCAAAAGGGCGGACAACCAAAGATTGGAGCTTCCAACTCCCTGCGGATTCCACTCCGAGGTGCGGGTTGGCTTCCAAACGAAGCATTTCTCCCTTCTTGAGGATTCCAAGATCGCTCATGATTCCCTGCTGATCTTTGGCATCGTTGTCCTTGTCCGTGCAGTAGATGGCGAGTGGCGCCCGCTTGCCCATGATCAGGCTGCCCCCGCAGGTTCCGTCTTTGCCGGCTTTCAAACCGATCGACTCGATCAGGACGTCCTGCTGGAACCGCAAGGCAATGCCTTGTCCGGCCTCCACCCTGCCCGAACCTGATCCGGGAATCCCCACTCCGTCGGGGTCCATGGATGCCTTCCCTCCCTTTGCCAAGAGGTTCATGACCATGGGGGCGGGTGATGGGATGGGCTTGGTCCAGTCGAAGGAGATTCTCTTTCTCGGGGCCAGGGGAACGAAGCGGTGACCGCCTGCTCTGCGGTGAAGAAGGGCAGTGGAAACAAGTCTCTTGACGAGCTGCCTCAGCTTGGGATCGGTTAGCCGGTTCTTTGCTTCCGTCGGATCGCTTTGAAGATCGAAAAGCATGGTCGGTTTGGCTTTTCCCGAACGCAGCAGAGTGGCATCGAAAAAGATTTTCCATTTCCCTTGGGCGACTTTTCCTCCCACCTCGGGGTTATCGACCCGCATGGCGCTGGCGGCTCCGTCCTTGCTTTCCTTGTGGTCGTTATAAAACATGGGTCGGGAGACGAGCTTTTTTCCGTGCCAGGCGGGCAGGAGACTCAGGCTGTCCTCGGCTCCCTTTTCTCCTTTTCTCAAGTTGGGCAGGGGGGTGTCCGTGATCTCGGAGAAGGTCGCATACAAGTCCTGCAGGCCGATCAGTTGATCACTGACCTTTCCTTTGGCAATCTTCCCTTTCGGCCAGGAAACGATGAAAGGAACCCGGTGCCCGCCTTCGAAGCAACTTCCCTTGTTGCTGCGGACCGGACCGGTGGCCGTCTTGGCGGTGACTTCGGCCCCATTGTCGGAGGTGAAGATCACGATGGTGTTCTCGATCAATTTGCTTCCCTTGTCGCGAGGGTCGTCCGTATTTTCGAGGTAGTCAAGGAGCCGGCCGAGGGCGACGTCGTTCTCGTAGATATAATCGAGCCGGATCGAGGTGGCTTGATCAGACATGGTTCGTCCTGCCCCCTTGACTGCTTTGTCTCCGATTTTCTTGTCCGGCGTGTAGGGGCCGTGGTTGGAATTGCTCGGGTAGTAGAGAAAGAAGGGCTTGCCGGAAGAATCCTTTCCCTCGAAGTGTTCGTCGAGGAAAGAGATTGCATGATCCGAATGCCGGCTGCCGAGGGAATGAAAATCGTAGGCATGGGGCCCTTTTTCAAGCAACTGCTTGCCGTTTCCATTGGCGCTCATGATTTGGTCGTTATGGACGTGCCCAGGCCCCGTTCTTTGCTTGGGGGTGTTCTGGTCTCCCCTCTTGTTCCTACCGCTCTTGGGGGCGGTGGTTCCTGCGTCGAGTCCGGAAGTCCCGTGGGATCGGGAAGTAAACCGAGCGAAGTCGAACCCATGGGTCGCCGGACCGTCGAAGATCCCCTTGGTCAAATCGGCGTCATCCCAGCCCGCGGCCGGTTTGCCGTTGGTCTGGGTGTAGCGCAAGCCGAGATGCCATTTGCCAACCAAAGCGGTGGCATAGCCTTGGGATCGGAAGAGGGTGCCGAGGGTAGGGCGGCCCTTTTCGATCAAGGGATCGCCTTGAACACCAAAAAGCACCCAGTGCTTCATGCGGGCCCGCCAAGGATAGCGCCCGGTCAGCAAACCGTAGCGGGTCGGTGTGCAACGCGAGGATGGAGTGTGAGCATCGGTGAAGAGCATGCCCTTGTCGGCCAGCCTTTGCATGGCGGGTGTCTTGAGCTGTTGGTCATCCGTATTTTTGGTGAAGAATTGGTAGGCCGAGGTGTCCCCCATTCCCATGTCGTCGGCCATGAACAGCACGACGTTCGGGGGCGTGGAAACCTGACCGATGGCTAGCAGTGGAAAAAGAAAGAGGAGCATGGAGGGCTTCATAACCGTTCATCCTAGTTTGCTCGCTCGATTTGTGGCAAGGAGATTGCCCACGGCGATTCCCCCTACTTGGATTGGGAACAAAAAGATGTTGTAGTCAGCGGCAAGGATGCAAGCGGGCATTGGGCCAACTTGCCTCGATCGCAAAATTCCTGAAGCTTCCCGAAGGGTAGTCTGCAGACTGCGGGTAATTACTTTTTCAGCGCTGCGATCGAGTAAAAACTTCCGCCCGTCTGGGGACCGAGACTGTAGGTGCCGGGGGCTAGGTCGACCTTGTAAACACGAAAGGCAAAATCGCTGTCGGTCCGGACGAGGTCCGAGGTCTTGTTGAATTTCAGAGGACCTTTCTTCAGCCATCCGACGTCCTTTTCAATGCGTGTGTCAACCAACGCAAGCAAGGTGGAAGGCTGCTTGACGGCGACGTCGTAACGGGCGTTCGAACGGTCCAGTTTTTTGTCGTTGTTGTAGGTCATGACCAAATCCGCACCCCGCAGAGAATCCGGAATGCGGGAGAAAAGAAAGTCCCGGTCGACGTAAATCAACTTACCCTCGATCAAACCGTGAGGCATCACCTTCACCGGTTTGGATTTCTTGCCGTCAATATAGCGCCCCACGGACTCGATTGTCCCACCGAGTTTCTTGGCATTCTTGACCACCTCGTCCCGGACGGAACTTTCCAACACCCCAGTTGGTATCGGAAGGACGGTCGTTCGGGGCACGAGCTTTCTTTTTGAGTAAGCCAAGTATCTTTGGGGGAGATCAGTAACTTCTTGCGGCAAGCCGTGAAAAAGAAACCGATAGCGAAGAGTCAAGGTTTGGCCGGCTGGCAAAATCAATTTGCCATCACCCTTGCTCCGTTTCGGACCAAACGGGTTGACTGCGATCAAGCCGTAATCACGGGCATGCCACCAGGAGAGGTTGCGTGGGTTGGACGGGTGGGAAAGGATTGCCACGCCGGCGTCCTTGCCCTCGACCTTACCCCAATAATGA
Organism: Opitutia bacterium; assembly: GCA_002722545.1. GTDB lineage: Bacteria > Verrucomicrobiota > Verrucomicrobiia > Opitutales > Seribacteraceae > Seribacter. The sequence goes on from PBMI01000001.1 coordinate 65,364, forward strand.
ACCCAGTTGGCCCGTTGGCCCCAAATGCCTTTGCCTTCGACACCCTCGCTGTTGACTGCCTTGCCGAAAACCTCTTTCACGCCTTTGCCGGGGTTTGCGCTAAGACGCAAATCCGGATGGGTCCGCAGACCGACGAAACCGTCCTTGTATTCCGAGAAGGTCAAATCGCCGTGACTGGCATGCATGTTCAATTCCAAATCGATACAGGTCGCCTTGTCGACTATGCTGAATTGGAGTTCCCGCGTATCGCTGCAAAGCACCTTCCCCGAGCTATCCTTCCATAAGTTCAGGGTACGCAACAGAGCCCGGTCTGCGCCACTGCGCGTTTCGATGATCCGCACTTGCTCGGTTGTTCCGCATTTTCCACCTTCATGCCAAAAATCCACGCCGTTGATTCGTTGGTGCCCGATGAACAAGGACTTGTGATGGGGGTGGTCCGGTTGCTCACCGGTCCGTCCGTTCTCAATGACCGGCCAGTCGCGTACCAGGCTTTGACCCGAAGGATTGTTGATCGGGTACAAGATTGGATTACTGAAGCCCTGGGTGCGGATCTCCGTGAGGAGTTTTCCGTTCGCCTCGATTCGCATGCGGTCGTCTTTGGTTTCGATCGAGATCCGTCGTTTCGGTTCGGGGCGCCGCAAACGATTGAGGGTGTAAACGAGCGATCCGTTCCGTACCGATTCGCCCTTTGCGGACTTAACCTTCCCGAAACTTAGGTCGTACAGGTGATTCGGGGTTAAGTCATCGAGGATCAAATGAACGATCCTAGGATCGTCCCCGTCGACCTGAGCCCTCGAAGTTCCAATGGATGTTTTTTCAATTGCTCCGCCACCGTACTTGTAGCCATAGGCGTAGCGGTAGCGTTCCGCTCCGAATTGCTCGGCAGACACGCTTTGGGGATCAACGGGTTTCGTAAAAGTCAGGTCGAATCCTTCCTTCGTGAGGCTGCAATTAAGCAAGGAAAAGGGAGTTTCTCCGGTAAAGCGGATTCGCTGAATCCCTTCGGACAAGCTTCCCCAACCTCGTCCAGTTTGTCCAATATACAAAACGTCGCCTTTGGGAGAAAACGCCAATCGATTGTTCCCCCGTCTCAGGCCATTCCCCTTGAAGAAAAAGGTAGCCGCCCCTTGAAAGGCACCGTCCACCTTTTCCGGAATGCACCGGATGATCTGGTCGCCTGATTGATCGGCCATGAGCATTTGTCCGGCAAAAGGCCCGAACTTTCCGTTTGTCGTATCGAAAACCGGTTCGGCGCAGGATCGGATCATTCCGTGAGGAAGGTGAAAGGCCGGCTTGTTCCACAAATCGTCTAGGAGAACACGGGGCAAATAAAGGACGTTGCCAAAGGAAGACATGCGTTCGTCCCAGACCAAGCTTGAAGGGTGCCCGGAAAAGGAGTCCGCTTTCACGTGATAAATGGGCGATCCGGCGCGCCAGTCTCCCTGGTTGTCCCCGCACCAGACTCCGGTCTTCGGATCGAACTCAATGCCGTTGTGCATCCGGTACCCTGACGAAAAGGGAGTGATCGTTCCGTCGCCCGCCCGGTGCATGATCCATCCGCGATACTGAACGGCCGAATAATTTCGGCCCAACCGGCCCATTTTGGAATACCTACCCAAAGGCGTGCTGGAAGTCGGGCCGTTATGGGAAGCCGTGCCCCCTGCGACATACAACCCGCCCTTGCCATCCGGGCAGATGGCATTGGTTTCGTGATAGTTTCCACTCAGGCCGATTCCCGTCTCCAATTTGTTGTACTCGTCTGCAATCCCATCTCCATCGGTATCGATCACCTCGGTCAATTCGGCCATTTGGCTGATGACGATGTGTCCGGGTTTCACGATGTGTATCCCGCAACCATTGTGGAAGCCCGTGGCAAAGCGTTTCCAACGAAAGTCCTTTGGGTCTTTGCTGGGCTTGGCGGTCATGATGTCTCCGCGCCGCAGCGAGACGTAAAGCATTCCGTCGGAGGCAAAGTCGAGTGCTCCGATTTCGGGCGGCATGTCTTTGGGGAACTCGAGCGAGTCGATGAGGTAACTTTCGGCTGCCGCGTGGTTGGCAAGAATACTGAGGCAGAAGGCCAACGCCCACGCTCCGGAAAAATGGATAACTTGGTTCATGGTAAAATTCCTACTTAAACGACTGAATGAATAAAACGAGCGAATCGACTTGTTTGCCGTCCAAGGGGTAGGCGGGCATCATGCCGGGGGTGTAAGTGGGAACCGTCTTCGCGTTGGGGCTGGTGATGGATTCACGTAGATAATTCTCGTCAGCCGTAACTACTCCGAGACTGGGGAATTCTCGCTTTGAATTGGAAAGCCCTTGAAAAGTCGGCCCATGGTTTTTGGATCCATCCAAGGTGTGGCAGGCGATACAACCGTAGGTCGTATAGAGAGTCTTGCCAACCTTGGCACTGGCCTGCTCAATCTTGATATTCGGTTTTTTGAAACCGTGGTATGTTTCCGCGGCATTGGGGCTGAGCAGAACCTTCACACTTCCCGACTTGGATTCAATGACTTCGAAAGAAGTCTTCGGATCGTGGTAATGCAAGACATCCGATTCGTTCGAAGAAACGTATTGCACCTCGACTGTCTGAGCGGCTGGGCCTGGTTTGATTGTAACGGTGATCGTCCTGCCATCGATCGAATAGGAGAATTCGGGATGTCCCTGAATACGCTTGTTCCCGTGGTAGCTTACTTGGCCGGAATGCGTCTTTCCGTTGATTTGCAAAGGTGGTTTCCCCTTTGCCTTGTAAAAGACCTGTCCGAAAAGACGGGCTGAGTAGTTGCCGTTGCGCCGTCCGCTTTGGGGAGACCCCCAATGGCTCTCCATATCCAGAAAGCCATTTGCCCAGGCATAAAGCAACCTGCATTCGGTGGTGTCCCAGACAAAGGCCAAACGAGGTCCGTAACTTACGCTGATGGCGGCCGGAATGACGGGAATCGTTCCATAGGATCCGCTCGTGGACAAGCGGCCGTTGGAAGGTGAATAACGGGGGGACGAAAAACCCCTTGAGTGATGGGCAAGCACCTCCTCGTCCAACTCGAGGCTTGGAACGTAAGTACGAAGGAGATAGGGTGTATCAAGAGTCCCCATCCGTTTGTTCTCATAGGTTATGTAATCGGGTTGAACGGCTTGTAATAGCGCGGCTGAGAGCAAAGAGAAGGATAGGCAAAAAAAAGTTTTTTCAATGGTCATGACGGATGGGCGTTGGGATTCTCGCAAAAGAAATCGGTGGGGAGGTTGTTTGGGATTTAGGTACAGGCAAAGCATTACGACCTCAAGACGGTAATTAGCTACTTGGCCAAGTTAAAATCGATTGCCATTGAACCCTTTCCTTCGTTCCGGCGGTAAGCCGAACCAAAATTCCGGTTATTCGTAACGGAAGGTTACCGTGGCGGTAGTGTTCGCAGAACTAATCGCCCGGACCCAGTAGGCGGAGAACCCATCGGGAAAGACGTGCTCCACCGGTTTGTCCGAGTGAATGGCAAAAGTCTCGTAGGGCACCCATAGGCCTGTTCCATCGATATCGATTTCCAGGCTTATTTGCGTATCGTTCTTGGCTGACAACATGACGGACTTTCGGTCATAGCCTGTCATCAGGTAGGGGAGGGAGGGACCTCCCGCACTTACCTTCGAGTCCTTCCAAACTCCGCCGGTCCCTCTCGGTTTGCCCAGTTTCCAAAGATCATCGATTACACCTGCCCACAGAGCGGTTTTTCCACCTCCGCCTTTGATGATACGTTCTCCTTGCTCACCACTCAATCCAGTCAGAAAGATCAACCCGAAGTGGGAGGCGTAGTCGTGGATTTTCAGGTTGTGGGTGGCGACTGGACGAATCTTGGCAAAACCTTGGGCATTGCGTGCGGGCAACTCGTAAAAAGTGCCGCCGAAATTGAACAAATCACGCTCGGTCGCTACCTCGCGGCAGACCCTGGCGCGCTGAAGGTCGGAAGAGGCACCGGGAAGCTTGATCCCCGGTTTTCCGGAGAACACCGCAAGCTCGTACACCCGGTTGAAGTCCTCATCCCTGAATTGGACACGCAGTTTTTTGGCCTTCACTGGCGTGTCGAAAACGAAGGGGACGATCCAATTCGAGTTGCCGCGGACTTTTCCATTAGGCAAGGACTTCCATTCACCCCCAATCATCGCCTCGAGATCGAAGTTTTGGGCCGCATGTTCGGATTCTCTTTTCCAACCGGTGGCTAGGTAAAGGCTTTGAAAAGTCTTGGTGTTGCCCAAGTCGACTTCAAGCGAGCCCGTTCCTTTGATGATCCAACGGGAATACTCCGCCAAACTGCCATCCGCTATGTTAGAGCCCACGTACTCTCCATGTTTGCCGCTGACCTTTACGATCGCCCCTTTGGCCAAGCTTTGAGAGAGAAGTTTTTCCAAAGGCAGGCCGGCGTCGCTCTCTTCAGTGCCATCCTGTTCTTCAACAAATCCGGGACTCACTGGGATTCGGTACTTGGCTCCATCTTCCTCCACGATGGCGGAAGCCCCATCCATGCGAATCTTCGTTTGCGGTTGGGCTCCCTCTGCAACGAGTTTAGCCCCTGACTTGTCACCTCGCATAAGTTCGAGCCGGTCGTTCAATTCGTGGTACTCGTCATCCGCAAGCAGGCTCAAGACCTTTCGATTGCTCCGGATCACTCCCTTTGTGACCGCCTTTTTTACCAGCGTCGCGATGCCATCGAAAATCTGACTATTTTTGTTGTCCCGGTTGTCCCGGTCCCGGTAATGAAAATGGGCCGTGACCCCTTTGGTCTTTGCGGTTGCCCGCAACCGAATCCAAGACCCCTTTTCAGTATCCTTGAAAATATGGATGAACGAACCCCGCACCTTGATAGATTTGAGTTTCTCCCATTTCCCATTTCCCAATTCGTCAACCTCCAAGGTGAATCGGGCCGGCTCCTTGTTTTCATGATGGAGAACCATCATGCGATGATCGTATCCGGAAAAGAGGAAGGGTTCACTCACTTGTCCCTCCTTCAAATCCTCTCGTAACCAGACCGAACCCCGGCCGATAGCCGGACCAAATTGGGCGATCTTGTCGGCCTCTACGAACCACAGGTTCGAATTGGACTGAAGGGGAGCTCCTTTGGCGGATTTGAACGGCCGATGATTGAGAAACTCCTTTTGAGCGGAATCGTCGCAGCCGAAAACAATACGACCCTTCCAACGGGCAAAATCGCCGATTACCCTCAGGTAGTTCGAGCGGGGGGCGATGCCCGATGAATTGGTTTTCGAGAACCTTTCGGGGAAACGCCAGAAAGTCCCGTGCATGGTTGCGAGGAGATCCTCTTCACCGATTTCGCGGATACGGGGCCATTCGGTGTTCCATCCATGGGCCCCGTCATAACTGTGGCTCCCCTTGGGTAGTCGGTATGGATGCCACTTTCCCTCCTCGAAAAGCATCAGGATAACAGAGCGGGCGTCCCAGCCCATGGCCCAGATGGGATCGGTATCCTTTGAATTTCCGTATATTCCCCCCGGTCCGGTCACCTCGGTGAATTGGTTTCGACGGATAAGATTCCAGTCCCCTTGTCCCTTCCAGGAAGCAAGAGCTCCGGAGGTCGTGGTGGGGTCCGTTCGGGCCGATCTTCCGTGCTCTCCGTTGTTAGAGTAAACCAAAGTCTTCTGCCCGGAGTAGAGGCCCTTGCCATGGTATCCCGGAAGCGTAGTGCGAACGCCAGTCCCCTTGAACTCCTTGTTCTGGTTCCCGTCCTTGATATGTTCGATCACGTTCAGGTCGTGAACGTCGACCGAATAAAGCCCTTCCTCCATGGTTGCAATGTAGAGCTTGTTGGCCGGATCCTTCAAATGCCGGGCCGTCCCCGTGTGTCGTCCCGGCATCTTGGAGTAATCGATTACTCGAACCTTTCTCTTTGCATCGATGAAATAAGGCCCGATGTTCAATTGGTTCGATTCCCTGTGTATCATACGGTTGGCTGGCGTGCCCCCTATGCTTTCGGGCCGAATGATTTGCCTCAAATCGGGCGTAATCTCATAGAGTTTGTCGGTGGATCCCTCGGGTTTGTGTGGAGCGTAAGTGATGACCCACAGGCGGTCGGCCCAAGGGACCACAGCACCCGTCCCGCATTCGCCTTCTTCATTGTACATGGTCAGCCTTGGGTAGACACCCGAGATGGAGACAGGTGGTGCGTCTTTCCCTTGGATCAGCGAAGAGCCGGCAGCAAAGAGAAGGACAACCGGAAGCTTGGACATCGGTCCAAGAAGAGTTTTAAGGAGTATATTCATAGCGTGTGCTTTTTCATTGCGGTGGGGGAGGTATTGTCCTGCTTGGTGGCACGGAGCTTCGTAGAGGAGTGATTCAATCAAACGCAATAGGTTTCGTTTCTATAATTTTTTCTCGTAAAGTCGAATCCTAAGAGCTGGTTGTGGTAGTGCTTGCCTTCCAGGCATCTTCAGTCTTTTACGGGAAAAAGGCGAATCCAGGTGGTGGTATGATCTTGCCTAGTTTCGTTTCCTTCTCTTAGGCAAAAGCGGGCGATCAAATCCATTTCTTCGGCCTTTCGCATGCCCTCTTCGGGACCAAGGATCATCAAGGCGGTGGCAAGGGCATCGGCGTCGCGGGCGGTTGGAGCGAGGACGTTGACTGCAACAAGATTATGCTCGATCGGTCGACCGGTTCTTGGATCGATCAGGTGGGAAGCGGGTCTGACGGAATCCGGGTTTGGTTTCGTTTGCCGGTAGGTTCCGGAGGTGGCAACCGAATAGTTGAGAAGGTTGACTGTGGACAATTCGTTCGATTTGCCTTCGGATCCATCCTCCAAGCCAATGGTCCATCCTTCCCCCGACTTGCCGTTCCCTCTGGCTCTGATTTCCCCTCCGATTTCGACGAGGAAATTGCTCAGCTCCCTGCGATCGAGCACTTCGCAAACCTGGTCTATTATGTCTCCCTTGGCGGAAGCCGAGAGATCGATTTGGAGTGCGGGATGTTTCTTGCGAACCATGAAGCCGTTGAGGAGTTCTAGTTGATTCATTCCTGTAACCTGCATGGTTTCGTCGATCTCCTTTTGCTGCGGAATGCTCAACCGGTTTGTCGAAACCGGACCGAATCCCCAGAGGTTGACGAGCGGGGCAATGGTCGGGTCGAAAGCGCCGCCGGTTTGTTTGTATGTCCACTTTGCATGCTTGAGCAATTCATGAAGGCTGGGTGGAATGGGAATAGGTTCGGACGAAAGGGATGCGTTTAGTTGATAGAGCGTAGCATCGGGGCGCCAATGAGAAAGGATTCGTTCGGCTTCTTCGATCTTTGCCGCAATGTCCGTTCGAAGTTTGTTCTCATCGATGGGTTGGTAACTCAAAACCTTAACCGTCCAAGTCGTGCCGAGCGCCTGGCCCGTCAGGCTGTACGGCTTCAAGGTCTGTTCAGAATCATCCTGACAACCGAGGAGCAGGGCGAAGAAAAGAATCAAAAGGAATTTCGTCATTTTTCGTCAAAAGAAAAAATAAAGAAGCAAGGCCAGAACAAGGAGGGCGAAGCTCAGGTAATCTCTTTTATTCCACCCATCACCTCTTTTTTTGAATTCGAAAAGTTTGAGGACCGCTCCAGTGGGACACCCGTAGCGGCAATAAGCCATGGGGACGAAGGCCGAGGCAACGAGACTGATGAGTGCAATGGCAATGGTAATGCCTCCTGCAACCTCCCAAACGTAAGCATCGAAAGGCTCGAGGATGGCCACGGTGTGAGTGGAACCGGTAAAGGCCAGAAAAACGACCAGGGCGAGTAAGCCGGTTGGTAGAAACTGTAGTGTCTTATCTATTTTTTTCGGCAAACGAAGGGGTTTCTTTTTCAGCTTTCTCATCCATTGCTGGGCGGCTCCATGTGGGCAGAGTTGATGGCAGTAGAAGGACTTACCGGTCGCCATCGGTACGAGCAAAGCAGCGAGACTTAGTAAAGCGAGGATGGGAGCCCGTTCCCAGGGTACGCCACTTTGAGCCCACCCCGCAAAAAGAGCTTGGGAGAGTATGTCTCCATTGACCAAACCCAGATAGCAGACCAATAAAACTTGGAGAGAAATGCGAAAGAATTTGGTTTTGCCCCGTTTCGTGAAGGCAACGAATCCAGCAAGTAAAATCACGGCCAATGAACCATAATCTCGGGCTTTCCAGGTAAGAAGCGATTTTTTTGCTTCGAGGGATTGAAGTCTTTCTCGTTCCCAGCTCATGGCGGTTTTGACTATGCCTTCGGCCATGGCCATGCTGGTCATGGTGGCTCCGGAAACCCCTTCGACCTCTTCTTCGGTTAGGTTCATGTCGGCAAGTTGGGGAATCGACCTGCCCGTAAACATCGACGTGAAGTAGGCATCATCATTGGGGTAATCCGCATACGGTTGGTTTTCGAAACTCGACCGGATCGACATTGCCTTCAAGGTTCCGTTGGATTCCATAATCAGGAGGCTGTCGACGGGACCCTGGTAGCCAATGATCTGATCGGCGTGGGGTGAGCTTCTGCCGACTTGTCCGAGCTTGGATCCATTGGTATCCAAAATATCCAAGAGGGAAGGGTGGTTAGCCGAAGGGATCAATTCGTAAGCGGATGGGAAATGTTCGGTGACCTCTTCAATCCGAATGGGGTTGGGAAACCGGCTTGCCTTCTTTTCCCCACCGAAGCGCATCGATATGGCATCGATTATGGCCATGCTGGTTAGGGTCGCCCCGGAGACTGCTTCCACGTTTTTAAAGCGAGCAAGTTCTTGTCGGGTCTTTCCGACGAACTGTTCGAAGAAATCAGGTTCTTCGAGTATGGCATCCACGTGGTCGAGGGTATCGCCACTTGAACGGATGGAGACTGAGGACACTTTCTGAGCCCCATCCCAAATAACCAGAAGGTTGGTCGACCCGGAGAACCCGATCGCGGAGTCTCCGGCGGGCGAAGTTTGGGTAACCAGCCCCAATGGTTTTTCATTTGAGTCCAGCGCTTGAAGTTCGGACGGTTTGTCCGAATCGACTCGCAGAGATGAAGTCAAAGGAAGGACTTTCCTAACTTCTTTCAGACCGATTGGTTGACCCTTTTTCTTTAGATCGGCCAAAAAATCTTGATGGGATTGATGAATCAAACCCACGATGACGCCGAGGCAAATGAATCGGCAAAAGTGACGTGTGCGTCTCACTTATGCCGGTCTTGCGGATTCGTTAATCAACGGGAACGAGTTGGGCGGCGTCCACGTGGACGTTACCCTTGGATCCTTTGGCGGAAAGGTGGACCAAAACCTTTTGTCCTTTTCTCAGCGTGATTTTTCCCACCGAATGAAAGCCGTTTTCAAAACTTGGTTTTTGGGTCATGTCCACGATGGAATTCATTTTGCTGGTTTTGTCTCCCGTGGTCACTTCGACCGGAACGGATTTGCCGCGGTTGGGATGGGGTTGATAAGCAATGCGGGTATCGAATTGTCCAGCCTCGGGGGCCTCCAAAGTAAAAGTAGCCGTGCTGCCGGGATCGCTGGAGTAGCGATAGCCAAATTGGAAATAGGGTTTCAGGCCATCTCCGTTCATCCATTTCCCCTTGAACAAAGCCTTGGTATCGTCCACCACTCCGGGGAACTTATTCGGATTCAAACCGTTGGGTGCTCCGTGGGGGCCCGCGAGCTCCATCGCATCCGATGGAATGCTGATCTTGTCGTTAACGGTTGGACGAGAGGCTTTGCCGGGCAAGTTAATCAGTTCGATCAGGTCGTCCAAGTAGCTCTTGTAAACGTCTCGCGGAAGGCAGTCGCGCTTGATGCAAATGGAAGCGGCCCGTCCCACGACCTCGCCCATCATTCCGCAGGTCTTCATGACCCGTACCGTCCCCAGTGCCTCGTGGGTCACGCTTACGCAACGACCGGCCATGAAGAGGTTCTCGATATTGCGGGAATAAAAACAGCGATAAGGAACGGGGTAGCCGTAGGAACGATCGACACCCTTGCCGTGTACGGCGTAGGAGATGAAGGGGTTGTCGGGAAACTTTTGGGCATATTGTTTTTTAGGATAGTGCAGATCGATACTCCAAGTGCTAGGCACAGTGCCGTCGGGGAAGTCGCGTTTGGAAACGATGTCTTCCTCTGTCAGTAGGACGTCTCCCAATAAACGGCGGGATTCGCGAGGACCGCCGACATAAGCGACCCAAGTGAGCTTGGCGTTTTTGTGCTTGTCCGCTCCGTCCCGGTTTTTCATCGCATTGAAGGCTCCGAAGACTGCCCGTAGGTTCCAGTCGCGGATGCCTTCCGCATCCCCAAGGGGATCTTTATCGTATCCGCTTTCCCAGTACCATGGGCCGTGGAAATTTCGCGGATAGGGGAAGTCAGCCATGTTCAGGTCCAAAGCCCATGGGGTCTGGGGATAAGATACTTCCTTTTGATCGTTCGCCCATGCCCACATGTTGCTCATGCCCATGCGTCCTTTGGGTGTCATCTCGTGGTCGGCGCCGGCGAGGAAGCCAATGGTTCCGTGCCCGGTGGCTTCCACGAAAAGAGTTCCCGAAAAACGGGTGACTTGCCCCGTTCTTACGTCGAAGGCTTGAACCGCGGATATTTTTTTGCCCTTCTTTTCTACCTTGAACGCATGGTGGTACAGTTGAAGATCGATATTCTTTTCGGCCCGCACGATCCTTTCTTTCTTGGCGTCTTCGAATTCCTCGTAGGTGCCGGGAGATTTTTTGGCATGGTCGCAAATTTCCTCTATGATCTCGCCAATGCGGGGATATTTGCCCCGGCGGATCTTGCCCATCGCCCATACGCGAACCTCGCTGGAACCATTTCCTCCCAATACTCCACGGTCTTGGATCAAGGCAACTTTGCATCCCATGCGGGCTCCTGAAATGGCTGCTCCCATTCCCGAATATCCTCCGCCAATGACGATCAAGTCGTATTTTTTCTCGAGAGGTTTTTCAGTGATGCCCAAAAGCTCCCGTCGCCAGTTGGCAAGAATTTTGGAATCATTGGTTGGGACTTCCTTGAAAGTGGTCAGGTAGATCGCATCGCATCGTCCGTTGAATCCCGTCAAATCACGAAGAGCCAAAGTGTTCTTCCCTTTTTTGAGACTGATTTTTCCTCCTCCTTGCCAATCCCACTCGGCTCCCTTGGTGCCGAAAGTGCTCTTTACCGGAGTGCCGTTGATGATGATTTGAAAGCGTCCGGGTTGTCCCTTCGCTCCCCAACGAGCCACCCAGTCCTTGGTCCGGGCAAACAGTTGATAGTCTCCGTCTTCCTTGATCTCAAGGGTGGTGGTCGCATCTTCAACGGGGGTTCCCAGTCCATGAGCCAACAGATAGGGCGAGCCCATTTCGCGGATGAACTGAGTATCGAGCTTCCATCCGCCATGATCAGAAAAGGATTCGGCTTCGATCAAGATTCTATCCGCCTTCAGGAGCAAGGCCGGCATGAGCGCGAGTAGGGAGATGAGGAGGAAATTATTCATTTTGAATATGGTATCTTTAGTTCATTAAAAGGCTTAACAGGTTATATACTCCAACGAAGCATGAAAGTTAACGGCTGCGTCCGTCGTCGAGGAATTTTTGCAACTCCGCTTTCATTTTGGCGAAGATCTTGGGGTTCTTTTCGGACATGTCCTTTTTTTCGGCCGGATCTTTGGAAAGGTCGAAAAGAGCATACTGGGGAACTTTCTGCCCACGCTGGCCGCCAAGCAATTTGTTTACCTGATAATTACTGGTCTTTTGGGAATCATGTCTTTGCAATTTCCAGTCTCCAACCCGGTAACCGTAATTGTTTCCGCGACCATTGTCCTGTTGGATTAGGTGCGGTCTTCCCTTGGCGTTCTTTTTACCAAGCATGGCATCCATCACGTTCAGGCTGTCAAGACAGGCATCATCGGGTAGTTTGACTCCCAAGTGATGGGCGAGGCTGCCTGCGAAATCAATGGTGCAGACCACTTCGTCTGAGACGCCCGGCTTGATGGTTCCGGGCCAGTAGGTGATGAAGGGTGTCCGGGTCCCCCCCTCGAAGATGCTGTATTTTCCTCCTGAGTAGGGTCCGGCGGCCCGATGGTCTCCCATCTTTTCAAGAGCTTCGTCCGCGTAGCCATCATCCCCAACGGGTCCGTTGTCCGAGCAAAATACGATCATGGTGTCTTTTTCCAGACCCTCTTTCTTAAGATACTTCACGATTTCTCCAACGCACCAGTCGAGCTGGACGATGACGTCTCCCCGGTAGCTCATACCCGAGGTTCCACGAAAGCGTTCGTGGGGAATGCGCGGAACATGCAAATCATGGGAAGCAAAGAAGAGAAAGAATGGATTGTCCTTGTTTTTTCCAATCCACTCCTTGGATTTTTCGACCCACTTGTCGGCCAAGTCCTCGTCGCGAAAGCGAGCGGCATGCCCTCCGGTGTAGAACCCGATCCGGCTGATCCCGTTGTGAATGGTGGAGTTGTGACCGTGAGTCCAATCCATCTTGAGCGTTTTTCGATGAGTGATCCCGGTCGGATGGTCGGGGCTCGGCTTCTTCTTTCCCACCCAGAGTGGGTCTTTGGGGTCGAGGTTGAGAACGCGGTGATTTTCGACGTAGACTTGAGGGACGCGGTCATTGGTGGTGGGAAGCAGGAAGCTGTAATCAAAGCCAATCTCCCGGGGCCCCGGCTTGAGTTCGTCATTCCATTGAGGTCCTACTCCGGGGCTCCCCAATCCAAGGTGCCATTTGCCGACTACCGCAGTTTTGTACCCCGCTTGTTTGAGAGTGTCGGGGAGGGTGTAGGTGTCTTCGGGTATGATGAGAGGAGAGCTGGGAGGGGCAATGCCTGTGTTCTTACCACGAAAGGCGTAGGTCCCGGTCAGAAAGGAATAACGCGTCGGCGTACAAGTGGAGGCCGAGCAATACCCACTGGTGAACTTCAATCCCTCTTTGGCTAAACGGTCGATGTGAGGAGTTTTCAAGTTTTTGGGTTTCGCTCCGTAGCACCCGAGGTCTCCATAGCCCAGATCGTCCGCCATGATCACGATGACGTTGGGTTTTTTGGCGAATGCCGCGAGCGTGAGAAAGGTCGGTAGAACGAAAAACAGGGGCAAAAATATTTTTTTCATTTGATAGGCTTGTGGTGAGAGAAGTCAGGGGACGACCACATATGGTAAGGTTCGGGCTCAATCCTTCAAGTCCATTCCAAAAATGCTGCCCGAATTCATTCTGGTCAAGAAGTCACTTTCCCTCTGAGAAAAAAAGATCGGGAACTCGGGCATCTGTTTTTCTAAGGCTTGCCTCTGTCGAAATGATTACCTTTTGTCGAATCTTTCATGGAATTTGCCGCCATTCCCCTTTTGATCACTTTTGCTCTTCTGTTTTGGTGGAGGTCGATCGTTTTGTTCAAGCGGACCGTTGAAGACGTTCCGACTTCCAATGTCAAAGGGGTGTTTCACGGATTGAACGAGGTCAAAGGTGCGGTCAAGTCGGATGCCCCGTTACAGACTTACCTGACCGAAAGACCCAGCGTGTGGCATGAATGGAGCATTTCCGAGCACTGGAAGAAAACGGAAAGCTATCGTGACAAGGATGGGAATAGGAAGACCCGCACCAAGAGCGGTTGGCGGAAAGTCGATTCGGGAGGAGGAATCCAAGCTTTTTTTCTTTTGGATGATACGGGGGAACTCCTCATCGAACCGGAGGGGGCGAAAGTTGACGCGCCTTCCACGATGTCGGTAGTTGCGGTGCGTCCGATCCACTGTACTACGGGAAGGGACCGAGTGGAGCGATTTCGAATTCAACCCACCGCAGAAGGTTTTCCGAGAGTTCGCTCTCTCCCGGCGACGAACTTTACGTCCTTGGTTCGGCCAAATTAAGAGAAGACGTCGCGCAACCCATGATCGCGAAAAACAAGGAGGCCCGATATTTCGTAATTTCCTCCAAGTCGGAAGCTCAGATCATCCGCTCGAAGAGCCTTGGGGCCTTTTTCATCTTTTTCTTCTCTTTCTTCACGGCGTTGACCGTTCCCGTCGTTGCAATCACATTAGAGACTGGAGTCGAAGCACAGGAAGCCTTCTATCAAAACCCCGGATGGGTGGTTTTGGCTGGTGGGAGCTTTCTTGCCGGTGCCGGTTTGTTTTACCTTTCTCTTTTGTATAACGGATTGATCCGCGTACGTAATCGCCTCACCCATGCTCTGAGTCTGATCAAAATTCAATTGAAACGCCGCGAAGATCTGATTCCCCGTTTGCTCGAATGTGCGAAAGGTATTTCGGAATACGAAAGCCAAGTGCAGGAACTCGTTGCTTCCGTCCGTTCATCCGGGGTGACCGCAGTGGGAAGTCAAAGAGGGGAGTTGGGTGAAGAAATAAAACAAGGCTCCGGTTTGGTCGATGGCTTGTTTGCCTTGTCGGAAAACCATCCGAATTTAAGGGCTGATCAAAACTATGAGTCCTTCATGAAGGAATTGGCCGATACCGAAGACCGGATTGCCCTTGCCCGAGCCTTTTACAACGACAACCTGCTTACTCTTCAGGACAGGTTGCTCACCTTTCCCGACCTTTTGGTTGCCAAATGGTTCCGCTTCAAGGCAGGAAAAAACCTGCATCTTCTGCCGGAATCAGAGATGGCCCAGGTTCCCCGGGTTTCCCTTTGAAGCCATGGTTCAGGCTATGAACCGGGAATCCGGACGAGGGGGTTATCTTTTTTGCTTCCGTACGGTTTTCTTGAGGTGCTTTTCAAGGAAATCGAAACTTGCTCCGATCGCCTTGGAGTTGAATATGGCCCGAAAATGACCGGCTTCCTTGATGGGGTGAAAATGGGTGTCGATTCCCAATTTCTTCATTTTGTCGGACATTTTTTTAGCTCCGGACATACCAACCAAAAAGTCTGTCTCGCCGTGGAAAAAAAAGATAGGGGAATCCCCCTTGTCAAGATGCTCGAGGGGTGATGCCTCCCGATAGGCCTTTGGCGCTTCCTGGCGGGACCCACCCAGCCAATAGGCCAAAGTCTTGTTCTTGGCCGGAATGCTCATGAATTCGCATGGGGTTCCTCCGCCTACGGCAACGAGGATATTGGTTCCGACCTCGTTTTCTCCCGGTTGCTGTCCCGTAACCGCAAGCATGCAGGCCAACTGGGCTCCCGCCGAATAACCCAGCGCACCGATTCTGTTTGGGTCGCCGCCGTATTGATCACTGTTTTTTTTGATCCAACGAACGGCGTCCCGACAATCCTCAATCTGGGCGGGGTGCTTGTATTTGGGAGCCAACCGGTAGTTGATTGCGAATGCGTTGAACCCCCTGCCGGCAAGGCCCGAAGCATACTTGGCCAATTGTCTCTTTGAGCCAAACCTCCACCCTCCGCCATGAATGACGAGAACGGACGGACGCGCTTTTGATCCAACGGGAAGATAGGCATCGAGTTTCAGGTCGAGTTTGTCTTTGGTGGCGTAGACCAAGTCCGTCTTGACCTCGATTTCGGGTTTTGCATTCAAGCCCTGAAAAAAAGCGAAGGCCCAAACGAAGGATGGGATCGCCCACTTTTTCCCTCGTTCGAATATAAGAAAGTTGTGGAACATATTACTTTAGCCGCGAATCGAACAAGGGGTTGAAGGAATTGAACGTAGTCGGAACGTTTTTTCTCAAGGGAGGCGTTCTAACGATTCATGATCTGCTCGATCTCATCGGGTTCGATCGGAGTTTTCGCCATCAGGTTTACGGGTCCGTCCGTGGTAATTACGATGTCGTCCTCCAGTCTGACTCCGAGTCCCTCTTCGGGAATGTAAATTCCAGGTTCGACCGTGTACACGGCATTTTCCTTGAAAACATGCTGGCCGGAATTGACGTCGTGGACGTCAAGTCCCATGGGGTGTCCCAAGCCGTGCATGAAGTATTTTCGGCAAGCGGGGTTGGCCGGGTCTTGCTTTTTCACTTCCTCTTTGCTGATGAGCTTCAAGCGAAGCATCTCCTCGGTCATCATCTCGTGAGAGTCGGATTGCCATTCCTTGTGGGCCTTGCCGACAGTCGCGTTGTCGATTGATTGACGGAGAACTCGAAGGACGGCGTTGTAGACCTGTTTTTGCCTGCGATTGAACTTTCCGCTGACTGGCACGGTGCGGGTCAAGTCTGCATTGTAATTTCCATAGCATGCCCCGACGTCCATGAGCAGCATCTCGCCTTTTTTGCATTCTTGGTCGTTTTGCAAGTAGTGCAAAGTGCAGGCGTTGGCTCCGGATGCGATGATAGGCGAGTAAGCGAACTTGCATCGTCTGCGTATGAATTCGCGGGAGTATTCTCCTTCGATCTCAAATTCCTTCACTCCGGGTTTGATCATTCGAAGCACCTTTCGAAAGCCGCGGTTGGTCACGTCGACGGCTTCCTTGATCATTTCAATTTCCAGTGGATCCTTGACGAACCTTAATTCGTGAAGCAAAGGAGCCAATCGGTCGACTCCATGGAGTGGGAAATCCCGCTGGACTTGGCTGATGAAACGTTGGTCTCTGGTCTCCACCTCGTCGGGGGCCCGGTTATGTTCGTTGTTGTTCAAGTAAGCTTTCTTGGCCTCGAACATGAGGATTTTGAAAAGAACGGGGAATTCGCTGATCCAATGAACCGAGTCGATTCCGGAAATCTTTCTCGCATCTTCTTTGCTGTGCTTGAAGCCTTCCCAAATTCTCAGGTGCTCGCTTGGCTCGCGCAGAAAGAGAATTTCGCGATGCTTTGGATCGGGGGCATCGGGAAACAGGACGAGAATGCTTTCTTCCTGCTCGATTCCCGTAAGGTAAAACAAGTCGGCGTTCGGATGAATGATGAACGTGCCGTCCGCATTGGTAGGAAGGATGTCGTTGGCGTTGACGACGGCAAGCGATTGAGGTTCGAGCAACTGGCCAAGTCGCTGCCGGTTTTCCTTGAAAAGTAGAGGTTTGATCGGTGAGTGTCGCATGTTTTCGGATTTATTTTGGAAAGTTATTAAGCTTTTCGTTCTTCAGGCTTGATGTAGGGGATATGGCGATTGAGTGGAAACGTCGGCTGAATGGAAGTCGATGGTTTTGGGGATGAATGACAACGTTGAAATGGGGGAGTTAATGTAGATGAGAAAATCGAGCAAGCAAGCTTTCAAATTCATCGGATTCTAGAATCATGAATAGAGGTACGAGTATCAGCGAATGCGATTCGAACAAACTCGAAAAAGTCTTGTCTACCAAGGATAATCCAAACAAGGTTCGCGGATGAATCGATTATTGCCTTTGTTTTTTCTGACCTTCTTTTTTCAAGCCTTTGCCGAGAAAAAAACCAATATCGTGTACGTCATCTGCGATGATCTGGGGTATGGGGACATTCAATGTCTAAATCCGAAGAACGGCAAGATCCCGACGCCTCACGTCGACAAGCTTGCCTCGGAGGGAATGATTTTTACCGATGCTCACTCCGGGTCATCGGTATGCACTCCTACCCGGTACGGTCTTCTGACCGGTCGCTACAGTTGGCGCACTAAATTGCAATCGGGGGTGGTGCAGGGGTTCTCTCCCTGCTTGATTGCCAAGGATCGGCCCACGGTGGCGAGTTTTCTCAGGCAACAGGGTTATCACACGGCGATCATCGGAAAGTGGCACCTTAATTTCAAATATCTCGATCCCAAGAGTGGAAAAGAGTATTCGCGAAAGAAGCATAACACCCCGCCCGTGGGATCCAAAATCCCCGACGGTCCCCTTCACCGGGGCTTCGACCATTTTCGTGGCTTCCATCATGCCCGCAATATGGAAGCGGTGATCGAGGACGACAAGGTCGTCGCCCATGATCCTGTCATCAATATGCTTCCCCGTCTGACCCGTGAATCGGTCAAGTATGTTGAGTCGCGCAAAGATTCAAAGAAGCCATTCTTTCTTTACGTGCCCTTGGGTTCACCTCACACGCCCATTGTTCCCACACCCGAATGGGAAGGAAAGAGCGGGCTTGGAAAGTACGGGGATTTCGTCATGCAGACTGAAAACGTGGTGGGTGAGATTCAAGCTGCCTTGGACAGGATCGGGGAAACCGAGAACACCTTGTTCGTCTTTACCAGTGACAACGGTTGTTCCAAGGCCGCCGGCATAGAAGAGTTAGCCGACAAGGGTCATGCTGTAAGCGCTCATCTGCGCGGCTCAAAAGCCGACCTTTGGGATGGAGGGCATAGAATCCCTTTTATCGTAAAGTGGCCTGGGAAAGTGAAGCCCGGTAGTCGGTCCGATCAATTGATCTGTCTCACCGATCTCTTTGCCACCGTATCCGAGGTTTTGGATACGAAGGAACCCAAGGGAAGCGCCGAGGATAGCGTCAGCTTCCTTCCGGCCCTGTCCGGGAAACCGATCGTTTCCACCCGCAACGGGGTCATTCATCATTCCATAAGCGGTCACTTTGCTTATCGCCAAGGACAGTGGAAATTGCTCTTGGCCCGAGCTTCGGGCGGCTGGAGTTCTCCCAAAGAAAACCAAGCCAAGGGTTCTCCTCCTGCACAGCTCTACGACATGAAGACCGACGTGGGGGAAAAGAAAAATCTTTACCGCGAAAAACCTGAGGTGGTGGCAAAACTTCTTGCCCTTCTCGAGAAAGACGTCAAGCGGGGGCGCAGCACCAAAGGACCGGCCTCGAAAAACGACTTGTCCAAGATCGTGTTATGGAAGAGCGGACAACCTAAGTCCAAGTGATTTGATCTTTGCTCCAATCGTTAAGAAAAGCTTTGTAAGCCCCTAGTCCCGTCCGTACTGATCACGATATTTCTTGGGGGTAAGGGTCATTCTTTTACGGAACTGAGCGGTGAAACCACTCTGATCGCAAAAACCCAAGTCGTAGGCTAGGTCCGAAATCGGAAGATCGGATTCCCGGAGAATTTCACAGGCCTTCTCGATTCGCGATCGAACCATGAACTGTTGCGGAGTAAGTCCCGTTGCCTCCTTGAATCTGCGGTTGAGTTGCCGGTGGGACATACCGTTTGCCTCAGCGAGGCGATTGATGTTCGGAGCCTTGCTTGCGCTGCTGCGTAATTGTTCGATGATCGATTCCATTTTTTTGTCCCGGGTAAGCCTTAGGGTGTCCTTGTCGTATCTTTGCACCGTCCCCATGACACCCACTGGTTTACCCTGCTTGTTTAAAATCGGGAATTTGTTGGTCAGGTACCACGCCGGTATGCCCTGGAGGTTCAGGAATAATTCGACCAACCCGTTCATCGGTTTGGATTTGGCAATGATCCACTCGTCGTCCTTCCTGAACTTCTTGGCCAAGGGCTCGGGGAAAAGCTCGAAGTCATCCTTCCCGAGGAGCTCTTTTTCCGATTTCAAGCCGAGCCTTCGATAGAAATGAGGATTGGCGAAGATTAAACGAAATTTATGATCTTTTGCAAAAAAAGAAATACCCTCGAGTGTATCAAGTAACCTTAAAAAGTGAGTGGAAGAGTCGATTTCTTCCAGGAACTCTCTCTGGCGACTGGAAATATCGATTTTTTCCATATGGCTAACTTTCAATAAAATATGACGAAGTCAACCTATCGTTTTAAAGGAGTTCATGGTAAAGTAAAGGTCTTCGTTTTTCCTTACCCTTTGCCGATTCCCAATGCCCGTCACGAACATGCGTCGATTATCCTTTCTTTTGCTTTTGTGGACACTGCTTTTCGGAAGCGCTTCCGCCAAGCCGATCCGCGTTCTTTTTCTCGGGCATGAGTCGAAACTTCATAACTCCAATGAATACTATCCGGTTCTGGCGAAGGCGCTCGGTCGGGATGGGATTTATTTCGACTACGTGACCACGGTAGGGCAGGCCCTCGACGATGTTGATTACTTGGAGAAGTTCGATGCTTTGCTTCTTTATGCGAACCATCCGAAGATCACAGCCGTTCAATGGAGAAACCTTCTTGATTTCGTAAAAAATGGAAAAGGCTTCGTTCCCGTGCATTGCGCCAGTTGGTGCTTTTCGAACGTCCCCCAATTCGACCAGCTCGTGGGTGGGCGCTTCAAAAGTCATCAAGGCGCCGTCTTCAGTCCACGGATCGTTGCTGGCGATCACCCCGCGGTTTCTGGGGTCGAGGACATCAAGGAATGGGACGAAACTTACTTTCATCATCGCCACAACCCGAAAAACCGAACGGTCCTCATGGTCAGGGATCCTTTGCCTGGTGATCCGCACGAGGAACCCGAGCCATGGACTTGGGTTAGGGAGGAAGGCAAGGGGCGCGTATTCTACACGGCTTCCGGACATGACGAACGAGTCTGGAACAACCCCGAATTTCACAATCTTCTCAAGCAGGGAATTCTCTGGTCGGTGGGAAATTCCGTACGCAAGCGATACGATGAATTTTTGGCCTCCCGGGCTCCCTTGGAGTATGAGAAACGGGACAACATCCCCAATTACGAAAGAAGGCCCGAACCCTTGCCTTTCCAATTGCCGCTCACCCCTGAAGAGAGCATGAAGCACACGCAGGTTCCTGTCGGCTTCAAGCTTGAGCTCTTTGCATCCGAGCCCGAGATCGTCAATCCAATCTATTTTCAATGGGACGAACGAGGCCGGCTCTGGGTCGTCGAGACCGTCGACTATCCAAATGAAATCAAGGACGGACGAAAAGGAAACGACCGGATCAAGATTTGCGAGGATACCGACGGGGACGGCAAGGCAGACAAGTTCACTCTTTTTGCGGAGGGGTTCAACATCCCGACTTCCATGACTTTTGCAAGGGGTGGGGTGATCATCGCGCATGCCCCTGACTTTCTGTTCCTCAAGGATACCGATGGGGACGACAAGGCGGACGTCCGGGAGGTTCTCTTTACGGGCTTCGGAACGGGGGATACGCACGCCGGACCCAGCAACCTCCGCTACGGCTTGGACAATTGGATTTATGCAACGGTTGGCTATTCCCGCTTTAATGGGGAAGTCGGTGGAGAAAAATTCAATTTCGGTTCCGGCACCTTCCGTTTTAAATCGGATGGCTCGAAGATGGAATTTCTTCACCAGTATAATAACAACACTTGGGGAATCGGTTTAAACGAGCAGGGTGATGTCTTCGGCTCCACGGCCAATAACAATCCGAGTTTCTTTGGCGGCGTTCCGAGTCGGGTGCACGATGGACAAAGAAGAACGACTGCCAAGATGATCGCGAGTTCTCCAAGGTTTTATCCCATTACTCCCAATATCCGTCAGGTCGATGCCTTCAATGCCTACACTTCAGGTTGCGGGCATGCCTTCGCCACCTCATCCGGTTTTCCAAAATCCTGGCGCAACCGCAGGGCCTTCGTTTGCGGTCCCACCGGGCACTTGCTTGGCATGTATGATGTGAAGCCCAAGGGTTCGGGTTTTGAATCAGTCAATGCGTATAGTCTGGTGGCAAGTACGGACGAATGGTTTTCTCCAATCGTAGCCGAGGTTGGCCCGGACGGAAACCTGTGGATTGCCGATTGGTACAACTTCATCATTCAGCACAACCCCACGCCGAACGCGAACCGCGGAGGCTATGCTGCCAAGACCGGTCGGGGTAACGCCCACCTAAACCCGAATCGAGACCGTCAGCACGGGCGTATTTACCGTCTTGTTTACGAAGAGAACGATGCCCCGTCCTTTGATTTGGTCGATGCTTCGTGGGAAAAACTAGTCAAAGGCCTGAGCCATGATAACATGTTTTGGCGTCTGACTGCTCAACGGCTTCTTGTCGACGGCGCTCACAAGCAAGCAGTGCCCGCGTTGAAAAAACTTCTTTCCAAGCCTGCCCCGAAATCCTTGCATGCCCTATGGGCTTTGCACGGCTTGGAAGAATTTGATCGGGAGTCGCATGCGAAGTGTCTTCTTTCGAAAGACCCTGCTCTCCGGCGTAATGCCATCCGTGCTCTACCTCATGACTTAAAGGGCCAGCAGATGCTCCACGACGGTGCCACCTTGGCTGACAAGAATCTTTTGGTCCGACTTGCCGCTTTCGTCAAGTTGGCGTCCTTTCCGCGTGATCAAGGAACCAGGGATATCGCTTCTTTACTGATGCGCGTGGAGGAAAATTCCAAGGATGAGTGGCTCCGTTTACCCCTTCAGGCACTGGGAGCCAAGGAAGCCAACCTGGCAGGCTATGAAAAGGGCCCCAACCTTTTGCCTAATCCTTCCTTTGAATTGGTCGATGGCAAGTTGCCCAAAGACTGGAAGCTTCGAACCTACAGTGGGAGCGGCACGAAGGAGCATGGAATCGAGACGGCAAGGAAGTCGGTGAAGACCGGCAAATCTTCCCTGCGCATATCATCGCAAGGGGGACACGACACCAGCGCCTATGCGACCGTGGATTTGAAGTCAGGCGTCCGCTATTCTCTTTCTGCGTGGATCAAAACCGAACAGGTCGAGGGAGGAGGGATGGGAGCGTTGCTCAATGTTCATGAATTGCAACAAAAAGCCATGACCAAAGGCATCCGCGGTACCAACGATTGGAGGCAGGTGGAGACCGTATTTGTTAATCCCTCAAGCCGCCGTGTGACCATCAATTGCCTCTTTGGAGGTTGGGGTCGTTCCAAAGGAAAAGCTTGGTTCGATGACCTTTCACTCAATGAGATGAAGCCCGTTTACAAGAGGGAGAAAAAGGTGGAAACAAAAGAAGTCGACCAAAAGCTCCGGGTCGATGCCGTTACCGGGCTGTTATTCAGCGAAACCAAGCTTAGAGCCAAGGCGGGTCTATGGACTGGTCTGCGTTTTGGCAACAATGATAACATGCCCCATAACCTTGTCATCGTGGCTCCCGGGACTTACGAGGAAGTCGGAGCCGCTACCGATCTTATGCTTACTGACCCCAGTGCCGCTTCCAAGAATTACGTTCCCGATAACGCAAAGGTAATCGCCCAGACTCCCATGGTCCTTCCCCGGGCTAGCTTCGAACTTGTCTTCAAGACACCTGAACAACCGGGGACATACCCCTTTCTTTGCACCTTCCCCGGTCACTGGCGTCTAATGAAAGGCGAATTGATCGTCGAAGCCCGTTGATCTTCGCCCTTGATCCTGATTATTTTCAAACCTTAACCCAAAACTTTACAAAATGAGTATTGAAAAACCCAAAGTAGCCATCATTGGACTCGGCTTCGGCGCCGAGTTCATACCAATCTATCAACGCCATCCCGACACCGAGATCGTGGCCCTTTGCCAACGCAATGAGGAAAACTTGAACAAGGTGGCCGATGAGTACGGTATCGAGAAGAGGTTCACTGATTACGCAGCTCTTTTGGAGGATCCGGATATCGATGCAGTTCATATCAATACACCGATCCCGCATCATGCGGAGGCAACTCTCCAGGCCATGCGGGCGGGCAAGCACGTCGCTTGCACCGTTCCGATGGCGACTTCCGTCGAGGATTGCGAGGCGATCGTAAAACTTTCGACGGAAAGTGGCATGAAGTACATGATGATGGAGACTGTGGTCTATGCCCGTGAGTTTCTCTACATGAAAGAATTGTACGACAATGGGGACCTGGGCAAACTTCAGTTCCTGAAAGCCAGTCATCAGCAGGACATGGACGGCTGGCCTGGTTACTGGCCCGGGCTTCCTCCCATGCACTATGCCACCCACTGCGTTGGTCCCGTCCTCGGTTTGGGTCGGCATGACGCCGAGTACGTCAGCTGTTTCCCAAGTGGGACAATTCGCGAGGAGATGCACGATTGCTACGGCTCTCCCTTTGCCGTCGAGACCACCCACTTGAAATTCCGCAACAGCGATTTGAGTGCCCAAGTCTATCGTTCGCTCTTCGACGTTGCCCGACAGTATCGGGAAAGTTTCGAGGTTTACGGTTCCAAGAAAGGCGTCGAGTGGCCTTTGATCGAAGGCGAACCCCTGATCGTGCACACCGCGAAGAAACCGGAACCCGAGATTCCCGAAAAAGTGGAGTGCCCCGATTTCGCGAAGTTGTTGCCTGAGGAAATCGCTCCTTTCACGACCGGCGGGGTGTACTCCAACGAGGATGGCGAGGAGCACCTCAGTTTCACGCAAGGCGCAGGTCACGGCGGTTCGCATCCCCATCTCGTTCATCAGTTCGTTCAATTGGTCCGTGGAGAAGGGGAGGGTTACCCCAATGCCGTTCAATCCGCCAACATCACCCTAACCGGGATTCTCGCTCACGAATCCGCCCTCAAGGGTGGCGAGTTGGTCCGTTTGCCTGATTGGAGCTTTTCCGACTAGGCAACCTTCTCCAAAGCAATTTTCACTCGTTCGCTCAAAAACATTTGGTAGCCCGACTTACACCGATAGGATAGATAAGTCCATGTAATGAGATTTTCTTTTCGACTATGCTTTACCTGCCTAATGCTGGGCATCTTTTCGGCGCGGGCTGATCCGCAGCTCGATGCCATCGTCGGGGCTCTTCAAAGCATTGACGATCCGGGTGTTCAAAAGAGTTTTCTGAAAGGAATGCTAGGAGGTTTGGCAGGTCAGCGAGCCGTCGATCCGCCCAAAGGTTGGTCTGCCTTGAAGTCGAAATTAGAAAAACAAGCGGACGATGAGGTTGTGGGTCTGGTAGGCCAAATTGGACAGGTGTTCGGGGATGAATCAGCAGGCGATTCCGCCCTTGCCATCCTGATGGATGCACAGGTCCCGATGGAAGAACGAAAACTCGCCTTGGCGGGGTTGGTTTCCCAAAAAAATCCCAAGCTTCTACCCAAGTTGGCTCTTCTTCTGGACCAACCGATCGGGATTGAAGCCATACGGGCTTATTCGGCTTACGACTTCAAGGATGCTCCTCGGATTCTTCTTTCGAGGTACTCCAAGCTTGATTCCGCAGAAAAGAATGCCGTTATTGAAACCTTGGCTTCCCGCAAGCCCTTCGCCCGGGCTCTTGTTTCCGCAATGGGGAAAGGAAAAATACCCAAGGGCGAGATACCTGCTCACGTGGCCCGAATCTTGTACTCGATGCTTGGAGATTCGTTTGAGAAGGTATACGGAAGAATTGAACCTTATTCGGCGGGGAAGGACCAATTGATTGCAAAGTACAGGTCCATGGTGCTCGCTTCCGACATGACCCTAGCCGACTCTTCGAATGGACGCATGATTTACATGAGAACTTGCGGAGCCTGTCACGTCATGTACGGCGAGGGAGGAAAGATTGGGCCCGAGTTGACTGGCTCGAATCGATCCGATCTCGATTACTTTTTGCTTAACGTGCTTGCACCCAGTTACGACGTTCCCGAAGGTTACCGTATGGTCACCATCACCAGTAAAGACGGACAGCTCTCGGTCGGTAACGTGATCGAAGAGACCGCGAACAAAGTCGTATTGAACATGGTAGGTCAGCAGAGTGTGATCGCCAAGTCGGATGTACAAACCCGAGTAACTTCGAAAGTTTCAATGATGCCCGAAGGACTTCTCCTTGCCCTCAAGGATTCGGAAATCCTTGATCTGATCAAGTATTTGAGAACCGACAAACAAGTACCGCTTCCCCAACTATGAAAAAAATTACCTGCTTATGGAAAGCGAGTCTCTTTGGACTTGCCATCGTCCAACCCACCCAAGCTGCGGATTCAAACCGGGAGCTAAGTTTGATTTTTCAGGCTCTTGTCAAGATCGAGAACCCGGAGGTCCAGGCAAATCTTATTCGTGGAACCCTTGCAGGACTTTCCGGTCAAAGGGATCTTGTCGCTCCCCGATCATGGGATACCTTGCGAAACAAACTGTCTCAATCCCAGAACCCGGAGGTCGTCAAGTTAGCTGGACAGCTGAGCCAGCTTTTCGGTGACCTTTCCGTGAGTGAAGACGCCCTGAAATTAGTATTGAATGAAGATGTGAATCTTGATGACCGAAAGGAGGCCCTTGCCGGTTTAGTAACGATGAGATTCAAAGAGCTTCCCCCGAAACTGAAATTATTGTTGGACACTGGTTTGAAGGTCGATGCGATTCGGGCCTATTCATTTTTTAATTATTCCGAAGCTTCCAAGGAACTGATTTCCAAATACGAGAATTTTGATACCGTCGCCAAACGGGCAACTATTGATACCCTTGCGTCTAAGCAATTATATGCCAAGGCGTTGCTCAATGCTTTGCGAACCGGAAAAATCGCCAAAGCGGAGGTTCCAAATTACACCGCACGGAATTTACGAAAAATCCTAGGCAGTTCCTTCGATAAAGTATACGGGAAGATTGTGGAAATGGGGGAGCTTTCCAAGATCGACCAAAATCCGATCAAAGCCAGACCCGATGGTTTTACGGATGCACGCCGGATCGAGGTAGGCGTTTTACCGGGTCTCAAGTTCAA
Source organism: Opitutia bacterium (assembly GCA_002722545.1). Taxonomy (GTDB): domain Bacteria; phylum Verrucomicrobiota; class Verrucomicrobiia; order Opitutales; family Seribacteraceae; genus Seribacter. The sequence goes on from PBMI01000001.1 coordinate 91,494, forward strand.
CACCTCCCGAATTGAGGCCAAAGCCGGTGAAAAAATCATTTTTGTTTTCCCCAACGACGACTCGAGCGGCATGGTTCACAACTTGGCCATCATCACACCTGGCTCAAGCCAAATCGTTATGGATGCCGCCGTTGCCATGGGTGCCGCTGGCCTCAAGAAAAACTTCATTCCGGAAATACCCGAACTTCTTGCTTCCACCCCCCAAGTTGCCAAAGGTATGAAGTACACTCTCTACTTCGCCGTACCAGATGAGCCTGGAGACTACCACTTTATCTGTACCTATCCCGGTCATGGATTAGTCATGCAGGGAATCTTTGCTGTTCAATAACCCAGCCCGAAAATCTTACCCATCTATGAAGTTCAAAGACCTGCTCCAAACAATACAAATGAAACTAATTTCTCGATCTTCTCGCTCACATGCGAATCGAAAAACAAGCACCATTACCATGAAAACTATTCTTTACTCTCTGATTTTTCCATTTTTGGTAGTCTCTACTTTTGGTGCGGTTAAGACTAGCAACGCTCCCTTTCTCAAGCCGGATGAAGCCATCACCAACATGAAGGTTCTG
>PBMI01000007.1 GCA_002722545.1 Opitutia bacterium
GCCGCCCATGTCCCCTTCCGGAATGGGCTGCGCCTCCGCCCACGCTTGCGCCTCGCGCTCCATCGAGTTCCACGCGTCGTGGGGGATGACGTGCCCGCGAAAGTGCACGCCCGCGCCGTCCTTGGTGATGAACTCGGGGTTGGGCTCCTTGTAGTACGGGTTCCGAGAGTTTTTGAACGCTTGCTTGCGCAGGTACTCTTTGATCTCGGCGACGGGCAGAGCCGGCCGCGAGGCCTCGACCTCGACGCCCTGCGGCGCGCCCGTTGCCTCGGCGCGCGCGGCCGCGAGCTTTGCGTCGAGCTCGTCGATGAGGTGGTCTGTTTGCGCAACTTCGACCTGAGAGGCTCCAAGCTGCTCCCGCAAGCCGGACGCCGTCGACTCCAACTCCTCCACGCGCTCGTTGACCGCGCTGACGTTGCTCTCGGCGGCGAGCAGCATCTCGCCCTTGGTCTCGATGTCTTTTTCCAACTGAAGCTTGTCGCTGAGCAGCACGCTGTGCTGCGCCGAGAGCGTGGTAAACTTGGTCTGCAACGCGGCCAGCTCTTCCTGCGTCTGGGAGATACGCGCATCGATGGCGCCGGGCGCGGCGGCCTCTTCGGCCCTGGCGAGCGCCTCTGTGAGTTCGGCGCGCGTGGCCACGAGCTTTTCGTTCTCAACTTGCAGCTCGAGCACTTTGGCATTGAGTAGCTTGGAATTCTTTACGACGTCCTCCTTGGGCAGCGCCTCCGCCTCTGCCAGCGCCGCCTGCGTCTCCTCTAACTTTTTGGTAAGGTTGGCGTACTTGGAGTGGAACTGCGCGCGCTCTGTGGTAAGCGCCTTGTTTCCGCGAACCACGCTTTCGGACGTTGCGGAGAGGTTGGCGTTGGCGTGCGCCAGCCGCTCGTTCAGCGTCACCACTTGTGCCTTGAGGCGCATCACTTCGCCACTGCTGCTGCTTTGCAGCCCGGTTGGCTTTGTGTCCGCCACGTCCTTGATTGCTTGCTGTTGGTGCTTTTGCAAGATTTGGTGCTGCACTTGAATAGGCGTAGTCACGGGCACCAGCCGCGAAAAAGTAAACTTGTTGTCCGTTGGTTGCGGCAGAGTCGCGCCCGTGAGGGAAGCGCCGAGCGGCGCCGGCGCCGACGCCGGTGCCGGTGCCGGTGGCGGCGCCCGCCCAAAGAGCGCCGGCAGCGGTGGCGCGGTAGTGGCCGGCGGCGACAGCGCCAAAGACGATGCCGTCTCAGCTTTTGTGTTGAGTGCCGCAAACCCCTCGTTTGACAGTTGAGCTGGGCTGCGGATGGCGGCTTGCGCCGCTTGCGATTCAAAAAATTGGCGCAAGCTAAACTTTGAACTCTCGTGAACCAACTCCTGAGCCGGCCGCAGGGACATGAGGGGTGGCAACGACGGCCACCCGCCGCCACTTTCTATTCACAGGTTAGGCACTTTCTGGTTATCTTAGGATTAGTTGCGCGGCAGGTCCACTTCAATCACAATGTACCGCCCAAGCTCTTTGCCAGAGGCGCCGATGGCCAACCCGTTTATGGCGGTGTCCAGTCCGTAGATCTCGCCGCGCACGTGCGGCGTCGCCTTGAGCACCTCGGCCACGTCGGTGATTGCGTTTGCATTGCCCACAAGGCTTGCAAAGGAGACGATGGCCGAATGCGGGAAGCTCTCGTAATCGGGCTTGCCGGGCGCGTGAAAGAAGGCGTCGAGGTCGCGCAACGTCGCCATGTTTTTGTTGAATATTTTCTCGCTGGCGGCAATGGGCTCGCCGCGCATGGGCAGTGTGTTGCTCAGCGCCTCGGCGTGCGCCTCGTCGATGAGCGCGCCGTCCTCGGTGCCGGCCGTCCACAGCGGCACGAGCGCAAAATTTCCCGTGGCGAGGTCCTTGGGGCTGGAGCCGGTGCCCACCACGTCGCCTGCCGGCGTGATCTTCACGTGCCGCACGTGGCAGCACGCGGCGTTCATGCTGCGCAACGGTCCGCTTGTCATCAGCCCGTGCTTGGGTGAAAAGGACTGCTCGACCAGTGCGTTGTAAAAGGCGTGCTCTCCCGTCTCGCACACGTCCAGTGTCTTGAATACGCGCAGGATGTTGGGGGAGAAGGCCTCGAGCGAGTTCTTGGCGCCGATGAATTCCAGCTTTCGCTCTTCGCGCTTCTCGTCGTCGTGTTCATAGAGCTGCGAGGAAGCGTAGGTCGTGCCTTCAATGGCGAGCGGCTGCGGACCCATGGCGATTGCCGCCGTTTGCAACTGGCGCGCCGCTTCGTGCGAGGCCAGCGCGGGCCGCTCGTCGGCCGGCATTTCATCCAAAAGCCACTGCGGGTAGAGCGCCTCCCACTGCGCGGCGATGACCGCGCGCTGAAACTGCGGCTCAACCACAAACTTTCCGGCAATCTTTGCGCGCGCGCCGCGCGCCATGGCCGCAGCAAAGCCCGTCTTGGGCAGCGCGGTGACGATTGCGTGGCCCGCAATGCTCTTCTTGCTTGCGTCGGCCGCGTCGGCGTGCCCGGCGTTGGCGGCTAAGACCGTCATGCCGTGCACGTAGTGCGCGCCAATTGAATTGGCCACGGCGCGCAGGTTGGGCAGCGCGTCCATGTTTGCGCCCGTTGTCTTGAGTGACCACGCCTGCTCGATGAGTTGATTGGCCAGGTTGGCCTGGCCGTCGCAGTCGTCTGCCAGTCGGCCAAAGTCCACGTTGGCCTGCACGGGCCACGACTCGCTTTGGAACATCTTCAGTCCTTCGGGCGTGTCCGCGGGGGTGCCGTCGACGCGGTACGGCATTGCAAACGCCGCCGCCGCCGAAAGTCCAGTGGCAATCGACCGACTGTACTTGCTCGTGGCCTTGAGCGATGGCGAGCTCAGGTCGGCGAGCATCTGCGCGTGCGTGGACGGCAGCTCCGCTTCAAACGTCGCCGCAAGCAGCGCCTCGGCCACCTCCGGCTTGAGCGCGGGCGGCGTGTCGTTAGCCGCCGCCGCGAGAGAGTATCCGCTCATGTCAAACCCCGCGTCGCGCTCGGCCACCACGCTCTTGTGTAGGTTGGGCTCGGGAGCAAACACGGCATCCTTGGTCATCTGCCACGCCCGATCGTAAATCGATTTGAGCACGGGCTGCACTTGCGCGAGCCGCTGTGCCTGCTCGGTCGGCGTGAAGAAGAGCGCCGACACCTCCGTCTCCGTGCCGTCGGCGGCCACGCGAATCAGCTGCGGCTGGCACACGGCAATCGTCGCGTTAATTGACTCCCAGTTGGGGTACCGAACCGGGATCTGCGTGACGGCCACGTTGGGCCGCGGCGCCTTGCCCGCAACGTTCTCTCCCACCATTGCCTGCTTGGCGTCCACCGTGCTGAACAGGTCGAGCAGCTTCACGCTCGCCGTGCCTGAAAGCGTTGAGACGAGCGTGCCGTTTATGGCCGCGCCCGTGCGCGTCGAGACCACGTTGAGGCGCGTGCGGTCGCTCAACAGCACGTGCGGCCCCACGCTGTCGCCCACCTTCATGCTGCCTTTTGTCTCGTCAAAAAAAGTGGCGCGCGAGGTCTCCAGCAGCTTGGCGGGCACCGGTAGATCGATTGCCTGGTTAGTTTCGGTCAGCAAGAAAGTTTGGTGCGTGTCCGAGTGCGAGAGCGCAAAGCTCGTGGTGCCGCGCGCGGCCGCGCCGCCCAGCGTGCCGCCCTTGGCCAAAAATTGCTTTGCCAGGTCGACCTCCGCCTTTTGCGCCGAGAGCCGCAGCAGGTATTTGGGGCCGACATGGCCCAGCGAGACGGCCGGGCGACCCGTTTCCATCGGCGCGGCTTCCATGCCTCCCTCTCATCTTGAGGCAGCGCGCTGCGCTATATATCTGGCGCGCATCTTTTGTCTTACGGCTTGTACGCAAACGGGCGGAGCGGCAAACAAGGCACAAGCACTAAACGCGGGATCCGCTTTTGGTCCGTTAGAGTTGCGTGCCCATCCACAATGAAGCCGCTTGACTTCTACCTCGAGCTTCCGCCGATCTGTGAGCCCGCGCCACCACCAAAGTGCCGGAGCCGCTTCCCGGCGGCCCTCAAGCGAGCGGCCCTGGCGGTGGACGAGGCCCAGCTTAAGTTTGCCGACGAGCCGCTGCGCTTTGCGGACGCGTTCGAGGACGCCAAGCAGCGCTTCATGGACGCCTTTGAAGCCATGACCATCCAGAAGCAACGCGCCCTCAGGCACGCGGCCCTCTGCGTGAACATGGACGAGATGTGGGGCGACGAGCGCAGAGCAAGGGCCTGGTGGGAACGCGAGCGGGCACGGCGCAAGGACGCGGCCGCGCAAACGTTGGCTAAAGAAATTTAATGCAGAAAGTATTAGGGGACACCGATTTCCGAAGGGTTTCTTGTGCGTGAACTGTGCGTGAAGGCCGTCGCCGGGCAAAAATCTCAATTTCTCAACGGACCGTCCGGTTCGGAAGCGGGGTGGTTAATAAAGGAACCTTACTAACTTACAGGGGACCAATTTTAACAATCAGAATTTCCTACATTACTAAACGAGCACCGGCCAAGTGCTCGTAAAGAGGCGCGCGCGCTCCCGGAAGTCTTTAATGGATTAGAAGTAAATTGGCGAATTGGCTTTAGAGGGGAGGGTCAGCGGGGATCAATTTTGACGTTCAGAATTTCCTACATTACTAAACGAGCACTAGCCAAGTGCTCAAAAAGAAGCGCCCGCGCGCTCGAAGATTTTTAATGTATTAGAAGTAAATTGGTTGGTTGGCTTTAATGGGGACAAGCAAAATTGTGCATTTTGGTTTAATGCATTAAAGGGTTGCGGCCCAGTAATGCAGCAAATCCTAACCTTTAGAGGTGATCCCCACTAGTCGTCCCCACTAAAGCCAACCAACCAATTTACTTCTAATACATTAAAGATTTCCTGGCGCACGAGCGCTCTTTTTTGAGCACTTGGCTGGTGCTCGTTTAATAATGTAGGAAATTCTGATCGTCAGAATTGGTCCCCACAGACCGTCCCCTCTAAAGCCAACCAAGCAATTTACTTCTAATACATTAAAAAGTTTTGACAGCGTGGGTGCTTCTTTTCGAGCACTTGGCTGGTGCTCGTTTAGTAATGTAGGAAATTCTAATCAACAGAATTGGTCCCCACTAAGCAACGGTTGCCAAACTTGGGGTGGGTCTGCGACTTGTGCAAAGGCGTTGGTGGTCAAGTTGCCCACGATGCAGCTCAACAAGTTTGCCTACGCCGGCAAGGGCGCTTCGGCACGAACCCCTACGGCCTTGGGCACAAACCCAAGGGCGCTTTGTCGTCGCGGCAATGGCCACTGGAGCTGGCTCGACCACGACATGGTCGCCGAGGTGTTTTCGCACCTCGACGACCGGCAGCTGGCGCGGGTGGCCAACGTTGACCGGCGCACGTGCAAGCTCGCGCGTGCGGCGATCCAGCGCTTCCTGGGGCTGAGCGCGTCGCAGTGGGACGTCTTTCACGCCGTGCTGCACAAGCGCGAGAGCGTGCTCCTCATGGGCGCTCCCGGCACGGGCAAGTCCTTTTTGCTCAAGATCCTGCGGGAGCGCGTGCGCGCGCCGATCGTGACGGCGTCCACGGGCGCGGCGGCCGAGAAGATTGCCGCGCGCACGCTGCACTCTGCGCTCGGCCTCGGCATTGGCGAGAAGGCCTGCGCGGAGCTCGTGCAGAAGATGCGCCTGCCGCGCAACGTCTACGGCCAGAACATCATCGTCAACATGATGGGCTGCCGGACGCTGATCATCGACGAGGTGTCCATGCTCACGGCCAAGATTTTACGCCTGGCGGAGGAGGTGCTTGTGAAGGTGCGCGGTCGGCTGCCGCAACTCGTCGTCTCGGGCGACCCAATGCAGCTGCGCGCCGTCAAGCATCATTACGAGGGCCCCTTCTACCGCGCGGAGCTGATCAAGCGCCTGCGTCCGTACGTGCTGCTCGAGTCGTTTAGGCAGGCGGAAAACTCGCGCTTCCTGAACATCCTGAACGCCGCGCGGGTCGGAAGGGCGCGCCGCGAGGACGAGCTCTGGCTACGCGCCAACTTTTGCGCCAAGATTGGCGAGGGCGCGCCCAAGATCTTCTGCCGCAACTACGAGGTGGACCGCGAGAACGATCTGCAGATGCGCGCGCTGAACACGCCAGCCAGCGTCTACATGCCGGTCATCGTGGGCAAGCTGCCGCAAGGCATCTTCCCAGACAGCACGCACACCGCGCGGATCAAGCCGGGCGCGCGCGTGATGCTGACGCGCAACCTGCACGAGCACGCCGACAAGGGCCTGCACAACGGCTCGTGCGGCGTCGCGACCGCCTGCGACACTGGGACGGTGCAGGTGCGCTTCGACAACGGGACGCACGCGGCGATCACGCGCTACACGCAGGAGTTCGAGGAGAAGGACAAGGTGGTGGCCACGCTCGCCTTCATGCCGCTCATCCTGGCGTGGGCCGTCACGGTGCACCGCGCACAGGGGTCGACGCTCGACACCATGTACGTCGACCTGGGCAAGGCCTTCGAGCCGGGGCAGGCGTACGTGGCGCTCTCGCGCGTGCGCGAGGCGGCGCACGCGCAGGTGGACAACCTCAGCCTGCACCACATCAACAAGATTGATCGGGAGGCGCTGGCCTTTTACCAGACATGCGAGAAGCGGTCGGAGAAGCGCGCGGAGCGGCGCGCCGAGAAAGCGCGCATCCGCGAGCTCTCGTACCAGGACGTTGACGAGAGCGACCCTGCTCTGCACGCAATGATGGCTCGAATTGAGGCAGAGGAGAAACAAACGCTTGTTTAAAGTTGCTAAGCGTGCCAGAGTAGACGGAAGTTTGCAACTGTTGGCGCGCGTACTTGCGCGCGGCATACGAGCAATCGGTATCTTACCACAGCTCCATCGAGCGTTCATGGTCAAATATCATGGCGGTGTGCGCCGGATAACGCACGACCCGGCCACGGGCATGGCCTTTCCCTGCCACGCGTCGTACGTGAAGCCCGTAAAGGGCAAGCGCAACACACCACGGTATAAGCTCAAGGTGCCCGACGCGCTCTGCGAAGAATGGGGGATCAAGTCCAGGGCCATCGTGTATCGCACGCTGAAGGAGCTGATGGACTCGGACCTGTACAAGCGCGTGGTGGAGGGCGAGCTGCGGCTGAACCAACTCGGGGCCAAGCGGATCAAGCGCACTGCGGTGTGCAGGGACGACGCCGTGCGCGAGTACGAGCAGATGATGCGCGATGGCGTGCAGATTCCTCCGCAAATACGCTTTCGGGAAGGATCGGCCGTCTGGGCTGTCACGCGCACCTTTGGCACCGGTTGGGCGTTTCGGGCAACTGCACTCACATACAAGGACGCCTTGCGGCTCCACGATGAGTGCGTCAACGTGCGCAGCGTCGCCGAAGTGGTTGGCGACTCCCAGCCGACACCTCTCCCATCAAAGGGCCCTCGGCTACCGTTTAGCCGCAAGATGCTTTCGCAGAGCGCCGATCAGCAGGAGAAGGAGCGAGGCGAGGCTGAGGGCTTTGATGGTGAAGCCGAGGAGATTGAGGACGTCGAGGTAGAGGCCGAGGAGGTGGAGGAGGGCCTGGACAACGACGACGACGACGACGTGGAGGCGGAGATGGAGGAAGAGGTGGAGTTGGAGGTGGAAGACGTGACATTTCGGTCGTCGCGTAGTGGTCGCGCGTACAAGCGGACTAACCGTTACATCAAGGAACCCGCGCAGCCGCAACATCTGGCCAAGCGTTCCAAAGCGGTGGTTGGCACTCCCGTGATGGCCGTGGCCATCAAAGATGTTGGCGCCTCTTCGTCCGGCGCCTCGACCAGCGCGCCAATTCCAAGATACGACGATACAGAGGAGATGCGCTCACTCAAAGAAATTCGCAAGCGCATTGCGCACTTGCTGTAGGGCGGCGTTGCTTGACGCTAATCGACCAAACATGGGCGTGCTGGGGTGAGCATTTGCAGAGAGCGGAAAGGGTTGCATGTGTGTGTACGACTTCCACGTGAATCACCTACGGCCACTTGTGGCATTCGTGGGCGCGCACGGCGCGACAGATATTGCAACGAAGCGCTGGCCGGCCATCTACGCCGCGTGCTGCTTGACGCCGCTGCCGCCAAAGGCGGTGACGGCCCTTTTCTTGATTGCTTCGCTTGTGCACTTTTCGGAAGACGGCGGGCCCGACGGTTCCGTTGCGCTGCACTCGCTTGCCGGCTTTGCGTGGTTTGTGTTTGGAGCTCAGCGCGCTCTCGAGCTGATGCTGGCCTACCTCTCGTGCATCCACACGCCTGCGCACTACGCGCGTTGCTGGCGTCGCCGCCGGTGGGGAGCGCTTGCGGCGGCAGCGCTGGCAACGGCGACAGCGCTCCACACGGTGTCGCGCGTGCAGGTCGTGCGCGTGGGGCACGCGGTTCAGCGGTTGGTGATTGCGCACGTGTGCACGGAGTTGTGTGTGCAGAAGGAGCGGGTGTATCTTGTTGCGTGATAAGCAGTAGCCGCATTTGTGCTAAGTGAGCGTAGGTGCGTGCGCGCGCCATGGCGTTTTGCCTTCCAAACATGAGTGCTCTCGCATTGCGTTCACAAGCAACGGTGCCAATTGGCGTCACCCGCAATCAGCCCAGCAAGAAGCAAAAAACCGTCCCTCGCACAAAGAAGAGAGAACAGGAGGTAGCACCGGAAAGAGGTCCGAAGAGCAAAAAGACAAAAGAGGGGGAAGGGGAGGAGCAAGAGGAGCCCCTTGACGAGAACAGCAAGGCGATCCAAAACCGGATTGAGGAGCTGCTCGCGCTTGGCGTCAAGGGCGACGATCCCAAGGCGGGCTGGAAGCCGCTCAGGGACAGTCAGGACCGGGTCATCAACCTTCCGCCGGCCGACCCCTGCTGCACAGGGGGCACCTTTGCAGAATACCTGCCTGAAGACCTGCGCGTTGCTAAAGCGCCGCCAAAACCGGTGGAGCCGCGAGTGATCGACGACCCAGAAGCGTGGGCAGCTGCGCAGCAGGCAGAAAAAGAAGAAGCGCTTTTGATGCGCATGCGCATGTCCGAGGAGGAGTGGAACGCAATGCACGGCGACAAGCGACGAAAGCAGATCGAAAGCATCAAGAAAGGCTTGGACGGGTACAAGCGGTACCGGGAGCACGTGCCACTGAAACGACGCCAGGATGTGAAAAGTTGGACCACGCATCCCGTTACGCCCGACGCCAGCAACCGGCGCTTCTCAAAGCGAGGATGGGCCGGCGCGGTGCGCACCTGGGCCAATCTGGTGCAGCAGTCGTGGGGCACGGAAAGTGAGGGCGACGCGTCAAGGTCGCATCTTCGCGATACGCACAGCCAAGGGGCGCCGGAGCTGTAATCAGAGTGTTGAGTAGCGCTGCCGCGCCAAGTTTGTTTTTTAATAACGCGCGTCTGTAAATAAGCATTGACGCGCGTGCCTTTTATAAAGACTGGGCCAACGGCCGGCATGCCGCAGCTGCCTAACCTTGAGAACCTGTTCCTTCGTTCGGTGTCGGTCACGAACGCAAATGGCGAGTGCGACTACGACCCGACCGTGGCGGGAAACCACATGCAGGGATACTTTGCCGACATGCTTCTCGACTCGGACCGAAACGCGCGGTACTGCGATGCCATTGCGCGCGCGGTGACGGACTTTGTCGCGCGCGAGGGGCGGGCGCCGGTAGTGCTTGATGCCGGCTGTGGCACCGGTTTGCTGACCCTCTTTGCGCTGGTTGCGGGCGCCGAGCGCGTTATTTCCGTCGACGTCAATCGCGGTCACGTCGACAAGCTACTTGAACGCCTCGGGCCCGAGCTGGCGTCGCGATGTACGCCGATGCACGTCGGCCCCCCTAACCCCAACCCGTTTGCGTCGCCAACGGCCGGCAACGCGCTCAACTTTGACATGCTCGTCTCCGAACTTCTCGGCAGCTTTGCAAACGGCGAGTGCGCGTCGTACTACCTTGCGCAGTACGCGCAGCACATGAACGTGCACCCTTCGGGCACGGTCTACTGCGTGCCGCACACCACGACCCAAACCTTTCGAAAGGTAAAGCTACCACGAGCCGTGTGCCACGAGATTGCGGGGCCCTTCAAACACAAGTACATGGGTTCCGACTTTGTGGGGTTTGCATACGAGCTCCTTCTGCCCGAATACACCGGGGACGCGCAAGTCGTACGCGAGGACCGGTACGGTGTGTACCCCTTTCAGACGACACTGCCCGTGCAGGATCTAGACGCTGGGTATTACGTGGCGGAGTGGACGGCCGTTCTCTGGCCAGGAGCGGCGCCACTGCGCCACACGTGGGAGTGGGCATACACCCACAATGCAGACGAGCACAGCAAACACGCGCGCTCAAACCAGTGGGGACTGATGTTCTTTCACGTGCGAACGGCCGCCGTCGCCAACCCCAACACCACCACCGTGCACACGGCGTCGCCCCCGCTCAAAGCAGCAGATGGTGCCATTTACACGTCCGGGTCCGGATTGTCGGTTGAGGAGGAAGGGGCCGACGCCCTGCGTTGGCTCACACCCTTCAACCCTAAAGCCGTCAAAATCAACGAGCAGCTCCAGTTGCGCCTAGACGCTCGGCTGCGCAAGCTTGAGGAGCAGCAGGACCGCGGAGAGTATGCAACCGTTCCAGTATATCCGCGCTACATCAGCATGCGTGTCGTGTGCGCCGGACTGCCCGCGAGCGTGCCGGTCGACTCCGTGTACCGCATGACGGTCGGCGCGCTCGTCAACAGGATTTGCGAGCAGAACGGAGAGCAGTGGATGAACGTCCTCGACCAGATGCCCATACTGCCCTTTGTGCTGTCCGAGCAAAGCACCTCGGAGTTTGACGTGCCCGTCCTGCTGCTCCCGCCACAAGACGCGCTTGCCGACGCGCGCAAGCGGTACCGCTTCATTACCGTGGGGGCCGGCTTTCGCTTGTTTGAGCGCGATTTTTAGGCGCGACGCACATGCGCGCGCGTGTGGGTAAAAAAAGCGTTTTGAATGCAATTCGTGTATGTGTTTGATCTTAGCTAAAAGTGGGCACACTTTACGCGTACGCCACGCCCTGCTCCGCCGCCGCCTTGGCATCGTCGGCAAGTTCTTTTGCATATGCGCGCGATGCGGTCTCGGGCAGCGTCCAGCGCACCTCCGAGCCGCCCCACGAGCGTCGGCGCTCGTCCCGAGAAAGCTCGCGAACGCTTTCGTCCGCGTCGCACGTCAGCAAACAGTATCGCAGAACACGACCCTCGTCCGAGAGCGAGCCGCGCGGCCCGAGCTTAGTGAGCGTCCTTGAGTAGGCAATGGCCTGCGCAGTAAATCCCAGCCGCGCGCATTCGGCGACCTCGGCCTCCGAGGGATCGATGCCGTCGCGCTTCTCTTCCTTAGCCGACGCGGCGGCTGCAGCGGCGGGTACGGGCTTAGGCTTGCTTGCAAAGGGCAGCACGGCCACCGCCTTGGCCTCGGCCGCCCGCTTTTGGCGCTTGGCCTTGAGCTCCGCAATGGCCGCCTCAGCCTCGCGCGCCTTTTTTTTGGACATCTTGATGGCTTCCTCCACCACAAGGCGCTTGCGCTCCTCCTCCTCTTGAGCCTTTCGGGCCTCCTCCGCCGCCTTCCACTCCGCCTCCGCCCTGGCCCGGTGCTCAACGGCCGCGCGCATGAGCGGCGCGTTTGCCTCCTTGTCGATGCCAACCGGCTGCCACTTTTTAGATGCGACGAGCGCGCGCAGCGCGTCCGTGCAGCGCGTGGCCCACAGTTTGCGCTCAAAGTCAAACTTGCGCGTTGGGCCGCAGAGCTCTTTCACCCTGGCGCAGTCGCGCGGGTGCGACCGACCGTAGTACGGAGGGTTGTTCACATATTGCTGTATGGTCGCGACCGACGTCATGTGTGCGCGGTTGGTCGTGGGGGGAGCAAGACACCAGTTGCAAACCCGCCTTGCGATAAGTGTGCGCGTCGCAACAGGAAGAGCGAGAGAAGCAAAAGAGGAGCGGCGCAAGCAAATGCACCTCCCCTTCTTGCCGCTCTGCCCCACGGCGGCGGGCACAAACAACAACGAGGCGGGTCCACCGGACCCGCCTGTGCCGTTGTCCGCTGCTTCCGCGGCCATACAGGCAGCGTTTGGCGACGCAGAGCACGCTATCGTCAAATCAATTCTGGCTCAGCTGACCGCGGGCAACGAGGAGGGCGCCAAGGAGCAGGCCTGCAACGCTGTGATCAACTTTTTGATTGCAAACGGGCTGCAGAACGCATTCGGCGTTGACGATGAGATTTGGACAACTCTCCTGAACAATGTGTTTCCTGGCGCACCGACACCCACTCCCCCCGGTTCCGGCAACGCACCGACACCCACTCCCCCCGGTGCCGGCTTCCAAATGCACCCTGCTCCTCCGCTTCCTGCCAACGCCAGAGAGCTATTCTTTGCAATGTGCAAACGCCATCGGCACGCGCGCTTGCAAGAGGAAGAGTACGCGCGTCTTACGGAGCGCCAAACCGAAAATTATTTTGCTCGTGAAAAATTGCAGCAGGTGGCGGAGGACTGGATTAAGCGCACGGGCATCGAAGACCCGGCCGAGCAACGGTTGCATCGGAGCTACCGGCGGCTGCAAAGAAAACTGGAGAAACTCGAGCACAACTTCAATCGCCTGACGAGCGAGATGGAGAAGATGTACAACGGTGAACTTGCACTGGCTCGGAAAAAGCTCACGGAATGGAATCCGCTCCTACCTCCTCCGCTGGTGAGGCGCCAAAACGGGTTTCGTCTTTTGTGGAATGCCACTAGCGGCTTTTGGGACGAAGACAACGTGCCGCCCGGCGATGCCGGAGACGACGAGAGTGACAATGACGACGAGGACGAAAACCACGGCATCAATCCGGCACTCTTTGGTGACGACTACGAGTGAGCGGAGCGCGTGGGTAGCACGCCAATTGGCACGTTTGTGGTCAAGCCGCACGGGGGGCCAAAATCGGGATTGGTGTACGGCACGGACTAGTAGGAATGACTGTAATAATGCACCGGGTGCGCGTGTCAGAGTGGGTAAGAAAACGATGTCATGACGCATCTCCCACCCATGGGGGCGCTCAGCCTCAACGATTCGCCGAATCCTCTGCCCAAGGGCTGGGAGGCCCTTCCCGACGATGTGCAGAAGCAGGTGTGGGACAGCGTCAAGTCGGGCGATCGGGGGTGCCAGGAGTCGCGATATTGGTGCAACCGCACCGTCAACAAGGCCCACGCGCAGTGGTGCCGGGACAACAGAAGGTGACTGTGGCGATGCGACGTCATGAGAATCGACATAGACGAGAGCAAGCTCGAAGCGTTCCCGCTGTCAGAAAAGGAACGCTCGCTCGCGCAGGCGCTTGACGGATTCGTGTACGTTCCGACCAGCGCCGAGGGCGCGCTCATGCACCACTCGCTTTTATCAAACACCCTGATCTCACTCCTCAGGCTCACGCCGATGCCCGGCTTTGCGCCAAGAGTGGCTACGCCGGGAACGTGGTACGTCTCGCCGCTCGCGCCCGGCTACAAGTTCTTTTCGCGATACCTTCCGATGTGGCACATCAGTCGCCAAACGGGCCGGCCCGAGCTGGAGCAAAAGTTCATGGTGTTCGTGACCAAGCAGTAGTAGGAATAACCGCTGAGGCGTGCTTGGACAAGCGCGCGAGGCGCGCGTGGTCAAAATGCGTGTGCCGAAGGCGCTGTGAGAATTTTGGACGGTCTGTGTGCGGAACGCGTTTTTTAATTCCAAAATGTGAACGGGTTGCGCGACCCAAAAAGTGCAATTGCCCTTCAGGGTTGCTCACGTGTCTGCTTTTTTGCCCGTCAGCTTTGCGACTGGTAGCACTTGTGCAGCGAGCAANAGCCGCGCTGGCTTNACGTTTGCCCTANGAGCATATAAGCTTGCTCTACGGGCAAATGAGCGTGCTNNACGGGCAAATGGGCGACGNTCTCCTGNTCTCCTCGTGTCTCCAGCAGCGGGACGATGNAATATGCGANAGCCTGCTGAAGCCGCGGCTCACCCAGCAGTACGTGAGGAGTTTGCTNGTTGACTTTCGCAACCACGCAAAAAAAGGAACGTACTGCCTGCTGTCCCAAGATCCATGCATTGTGAATGAGGACGGATCGTCCCTCGAGAGTGCCGCCACAGAGATTGGCGCGCGCTTTTGCATGGACACGCCCGCCGTGCAAAGCCCGCTTTCGCACTGGATTGGTTATTTTCCAATGAAGGCGCAGATCGACAACGCGTACGCCGAACAGAACAATGCTGATGCTTTGAAGGCGCTGTTGCAGCAAGCCATTGCGGCGCGCGACGCCGAAGCGACGCAGTACGCGTGGTGGAATTTGAAAAAGTGCACCGATGGGCTCCACCTCGGCTTGTCTCATCTGTGGATAGACGTCCCGCAGGTGCACTTCTTACTGTTCCGTGCGCAAGTGCCCGACCTTTTTTGCGCCATTGTGCACCAGCACACGAGTTGGATGGCGTGGTTTGCTGAATTACACGGGCAAATGATCGACGGGAACTGCGCCGAGCTCGTGCCGTTGGTGGCGGCCCTCATGGAGGCAGTGCACTACGTGAAGCGCGTCAGCGACCCGGATGCGTGTTTGTGTTCAAACTTTGCAGAGGATGTGGTTGCGCACAACAAGGAGCGTGAGGACTGGGACGGCCACGCCTACACATCCGGCAACGGGTGGTGGCGCTCCGAGATAGGCGCACCGCCTGGCCCCGGCCACGACACGTGGTGGCACCGAGCGCTTACCCTGCTCATCCCAGCGCTGCCGCTTTGGCCGGGAGAGCTCAGTCGATACATAGACACGGAGATGATCGCAAGCGCCACCTCTATTTTGGAGCGTGCCGCGCTGTGCTCCGAGCTCTCACTCGTTGCCTTCGAGTCCATCATGACGCACTGCGAGTTCTCCCAGTACGAGATGTCGCGGGTGCTGAGAACGGTGCTGCTTCGAGGCAACGTCCGCGGTCCGAAAGCAATCCGTGTGGCAACGCTGTTGTACGCGGAGCTCTGGAAAGCGTGCGTGGGGATGGAGCCTTTTCCAGAAGGCGGAGGGGTCAATTTTTTGCGATGCGCGTGGGCGGATCTTTTTGTGGCATCCACCGAGCAACGTTTTGTTGAGCTGCATTCGACGTCGGCAAAGGGCGTGCTCGTTGAATCTTACAGATCTGATTTTGGAGATTCGTGCACGGCGTACCCGTCAATTTGCGAGCAGATGAGCAAGATCCGAGTAGATGCTGCCCAGTACGCGGAGATCGCAAATAACTTTCTCGAAGTGCACGTGCACAACATGTCACGCAAGGGCGACAATGAGGCCATGTGCGCCATCTGTGTTTTTGCAATCAAAGTGGCACTTCGGATGGGCAGGGGCAAGACGTACCTCGTCCAGTTGCTGATCGAGTTTGCGCGCAACTACGGGTTCTTAGACGCATTCTTGAAAGTGCCAGAATTCTTGGTCGAAATCCTCATTCATCACGTGGGGTGCTGGAACAAGTACGTCAAGTTACACTTTCGAAACTACTTCAGTGCGGACAACCACGCGCAGAGGGAGCTTTGGGAAAAGCCAACCAGCCACGTCATGAAGTTTTTGGTCACGCGCCGCATAACTCACGCAGTGAACGCGCTGCTCGACACCTTGGTATATCTGCCTTCTCAGCTCATGACCGAAGAAGCGCTCGTGAGTTTTGTGGGAAACGTGTGCGTCCCCGTGTTCAAAAGGAGGGCGTCCGAATCCATAACGCCCACGGAAGACCGCGTACGCCGTTGCTGGGAGGCTTTGAATGCGTACCTACTTGCCGGCGGCGTCGGACAGTGGCAGTTCCACGTGCTTAAGGCGGGCCTGCGGGAGGCGTCGCGCAACGCGAGTGGCGCCGCGGCCGAAGTCTTCTTGTCAGCGCCGTGGTCCGTGGAACCGGACGCGGACGACGTATTTTCGCTTGCCATTGTTGCAGCATTGCTTGTGCCGGGCGAGAAGGAGGTGCTTGCAACTGGTGCAAGGTTTGACAAACGGAAGCGCGGCGAGGAGGAGCGCGGTTTGCCCAAGGACGGGGTGTCTGGTTGAGGGTGACAAATGCCTTCCACACAGAAACGCGAAGCCCGGTTCCGAGAAAGGGTAATAAATGGCGTCCTTGGCAGAGAGTTTCTGCGCGCATTCAATGAGACGGTGCCCGAAACAGACGACGATGTGGCCATCAAGCGCGCGAACGCGACGGAGCACCTCGTCGAGAGCTACCACGCGGCACTCCTCGACCTCGGCGTCCCGAAGGGGTTTCACAACAACTACATGAACCTTGTTGAGCAGTCCGACCCGGCGTTTAAACGCAAGCCACCATTGGCGTGTCGTGTGTGCACTGCGGCAATCGAAGCGTGTCGGGACTACGCCTGCAACCCCAAACGCCCGCTCTGCCGCTCGTGTGCAACGCGGCAACGCTAGTCGGGCGAGTGGTTGCATTGGGGTAAGGGGCGCGTGTCAGTGGTTTGCGGGTTGTGAAGCGCGCGCGCCAATGTTGTTGGCTACAAAAAACCCCCTCCCCGGCGATGGCGACATCATTTTTGACGAGCCAACGCACAGGTACACGGTGCGTGGCAAACGCGTGCCGATCTCCGTGACGGCACTCGGCGCGCGCGCCGTGCCGCCCGAGCACCGCTTTGACGGGCGCAAGATCATCACCAAGAACCTGGCCAGCTGGCGCGCAAACGCCTCCAACAAGCACCACGCGCTCGTGACGGGCGTGAGCGACGAGGATGCGATGGAGAACGTATTCAAGAGCTGGAACGCCAACCGCGACCTCGGCACCAAGATGCACAAGTGCTTTGAGCAGTTCCTCAACGAAGAGCCCGTCGCGCAGGAGGCCAACTTCTCGGCGGAGATGGAGCAGTTCCACGACGCGCTGCGGCAGCTGTCGGACCTCACACCGGTGCGCACGGAGATGTCCATCTACGCCAACGACGCGGCGGGCGACGCGGCGGTCGCGGGGCAGATCGACTTGCTCATGCGCGACGCCGAGGGCGGCATGCATATAGTCGACTGGAAGCGCGCGGCGGGGGACCTGACGCCGGGCGCGCACGCCTTTGGCAAGTTCTTTCTGGACGACCTGCCGCTCAACGACCACCACAAGTACTCCCTGCAACTGTCGCTGTACGCGGTCATGTTCGAGCTGCAGACGGGTAAGCCGGTCGTGAGCACGCGGCTCGTGCAGATCCACCCGGACCTCGACGGTGCGCAAATCATCCCGGGCACCGACCTACGCGGCGACGCGCGCAATTTGCTGGAGGAGGCGGGTGTGGCCTTTTAAAAGTAGAGAGTGCAAAACATTTGCGTGCGTGACTTAGGGACTTGTGGGCAGTGCTCGGCCAAGTGGCAAATGTGGGAGCAACTGCCGCACGAGTTGCAGGAGGTGGTGCTTAAGCAACTTTTTGTGCCCGACTCCACCGGGTTTATAGAGCCGCGCCACTGGAAGTGCGTGTGCAACCGCCAGTTCTTGCGCGCCGCCACCGAGCTGCGGCGGCGCTTGCGGTGCTACGAGCGGGCGCGTGTGCTGGGGTGGTGCCGGCACCACACGGACCGCAGCTTCTACGCGTTCATCAGGGAGGTGACGCAGATCGGCGTCGACCACGCCCGCTTGCGCCACTCGACCAGCGGCTTCCCGCACGCCATCTGGCTCAACCTGATCACGCGCATCCACGACATGATCAACGAGGAGTGGGCAACGCAAAGAGGATGCGCGCGGTTGCAGCGCCTTTGGGGCACGCTGGGCGCGCGGAGCAGCGTCTTCCACCGGTCGGTGGCCGTGGAGACCATCGTGGACGCGAAGCTGTGCGAGGACGACCTTAAGGCGGCGATCACGTTTATGGACTCGCTCTTTGGCTACCTGCACCAGTACGGCGTGTTTGCGCCCGGGAGCAGCATCGCACATTTGCGGGTTAGGGAAGTGCTGATCGCGCGCCTCGATGAGGTGGCGCGCAACGGGCCGAGGGGCCTCAATGTTGGCGCGGCTTAGCAGGCGCTCCGCTAAGGAACGCGGTTCGTGGTTTGCGTGTGCGTGTTGTGCACAGAGCTAGGGCGCGTGGTCGTACCCAGCACCTCTTTTCATAAAGAAAGCCTGCCAATCTTTCGGGTAGTATACAAAAAAAGATGAGCACGCCCGTCGGTGCAGTGCGGGCAGACAATCCGCAACGAGGTGTGAAGCGTGCGACGCCCGGCAATCCGACGCACGTTCCTGGCCAGCTTCCAGGCTTTCGCGGCCGCTCCGTGGACCCAGGCGCGGCTGTGAAGGCCCCAAAGCTTCGCAATGGAAACCTCAACAATGAGACGTCCAACATACGGATTCCCTACAGCCGCATTGTGCCACTTGAGTTTCTCTCAAGCTACCAGGGGAGACTTGGACCTGGCGACGTGATTTTCACGCACAAGTATCCGCCCGGTTTTCTTTCGGCGCGCGCTGATTTCAACAATGCAACCCTTGGCGTGAACACTCTCTCTCGCGTCATCGGGCTTGACGGACTAAACCGGCTGCTGATGCAGAGCGGACCTAATGGCTGGCGCCTGGGCGAGAACGTGCTCGAAGCGCGCGACCCAATGGAGATCTTTCGCAGCGACCACTCGTTTGGGCTCTCCGTGCTCCGCGAGTACCATCTCGACGGCGTGGTGATCTCCAACGATGAGCCCGGAGCTTTCACATCGAGCGGCAGCCGCGACAACGCGATCTTTAACGTGGCGATTCAGGGACCTGTCGAGGTCAACAACGGATTCTTAAAGTACGAGCACGAGAACGACAGCGGCAAGCCACTCAACCCCAGCGACCGCACGTACTCGCAGTACAACCCGCTCTCCGGCGTGATCAACTCGCGCTCGGTTGAGGCGCACGCGCGCGGCTCGGTGGAGTCAGGCATGCACGTTGAAAACCAGCCGCTGCCGGGGAGGGTTGGCAACCAGTTTGCTGCCAACCAGGGCAAGGTCGACTTTGTCGCAAACTACTGTGGCACGTACACGCAATTTCCGTCGCAGATGTTCGACAGGCGCGTGGAGATCCTAAACACCTTATATTTGGGTCTGCGCGCATACGAGCTCTCCACCATAGCCAAGCTGAACGTGACCGACAAGGCCGGAAACAGGGTCATCGACGATAGGCTCTCCAAGGACGCAAGGAAGGCATTAGCAGTGACGCGCAAGATGTTCTTCTTCCAATTCATGCCCTTCTCGTCGCGCGCGGCAAGCGTCATCCAGGCAGTGACCGACAAGCACAAAGAGGTGGCCACCGAGGCGTACATGATGAGCAACCAGGGAACGCTCGGACCGCTGCCGGATGACGCGCGTAAGCGCGCGCAGGCGGTGCAAAATTTTCTGCGCAACAACGAAGCGCTCATCCAAACCTTCATGCAAAGTGAGGAGTGCCCTTCGCGCGCCTTTGCCGCCAAGCTTGTGCCGTCGGTGAAGCAGCAAACCGAGACCTCGCTGCCGAGCGCCCAATTCGACACAGCCACGTACGACCCCATTCGCAGCGAAGACCTGTGGGCAATGGTCGGCGCATACACCCTGGGGCGCGTTCTCGATACCAAAGCGGCAGTGCACGACCGCTACGCGGGAGGGCCGCGCGACACCGCTTTCTCGTGCATCGTTGACGTTGGCGTGTCGTGGCGCAACGTGTACCAGACCCAGCTTGCGGACTACCCACGCTCCCAGCCTACCGGCTTTCTGTTGCCTCCCAGCCAGGGCGGTTACGTGCAGACGTACGAAAAGGACGCCGACGGCAAGGACGACCGCACCAAGCCCATCCCCAATCACCGACAGGCGCAAAAATCCGGTCAACAGGGACCGACGTGCCTAGCTAACAACCTGGCCCCGCCGCTCAGCTCCGTGATTGGTTCTGATTTTGGGCGCAACGTGCCTTTGCGCGAGGACTTGCGACTGGACGCGGCCAAGAAAGCGGCCGACAAGACGCAGGCACAGTTGGAGGCGCAGTTGGAGGAGATGAAAGAAAAGGATCGCCAGCGGCAGGTGAGCAACGAGTATGAGCAGCGCGCGCTGAGCGCAACTTTGAAACAGCAGAAAAAGAACGCAAAGCCGGTCACTGAAGCGCAAGCAGCAGCCGCCAGGAAGACCGTGGCGGATATCGCAGGCAAAAACATGGTGCACGATCAGTTCTTGCTCGCCGGCACCAAAGACGAGGTCGATCCGATGCAGTTTGTCGCGCTTTTTATGTTGGGCGCCTCAAAGTTGCCGGACGCCGATGGCGGTACACTGGCGACGAGCGTTCGCGAAGACTATGGTGGCAAAGCTACGAGCGATGCGTGGACGCTCTTCAAAAACAAAAGGAGCGAATTGCAGTATACGACGCCAAGCAACGCCGAACAGTCATACCTCAAAACGCTCTTTGCCACGTGGCAGCGCCTTGCCAATACGGAGATGCAACAGATAGTCGAAGCAAACAAGGACGGGTTGCTTCTAAAGGTAACCCTCAAGAAGGCCATTGTCGACAACGTGCAGGGAGCAGTGAACGAGATCGAACGGGTGTTGAAAGCCGTGACAAAACGCATCGACAGTCTGCCTGACGGCGATCCACAAAAAACGGCACTTATTTTGGAAAGGGCCAACTTCTTGATGCGCGTCACGCACCTCGTGACCCTCTTTCAAACGTTGCTGGGGGTGATAAACGCAAAGACAGACGTGTCGCCGCAGTACATGGCAGACTTAAGGACCAACAGCGAAAGCATGACGCAAGCGGCTTTTGTGGAAAGCCTGCGCATTCAGATTGGGCATCTTGCAATCGTGTGCGATCTGCACGAAAAGCACTTCCCGCCGCACGACCCACTCTTTGTAATGAAAGAGCCAGTGTCCGCGCCCGCACCCGTTGCCGCGACGCCCGCCGCGGGCAAGGCGCCAGTCAAGCGCGGCAAGTCGCCCTCAAGACCACGTCCGACTCCAACGAGCACGGCGCCCTCGTCGTCCTCCGCGTCGCGCCCCGCGCCCCCGCGCGCTTCTGCGCCGGTGCCTGCCGGGGCCGCCGGCATGTCGTCGGTGCCGCTCATTCCGACGACGGCACCTGTCAGCAGCGCGGCCGCGGCGAGCGCCGCGGTGCCGCGGCGCCGCGCGCGCGAGCAAACCGAGTCAGTAACCGACTCGATGTTTGCAAACATGTTTACGGCGGCGTCGACGGAGTCGGCCGTCGAAGCGCCGGCAAGCCCAACGCCGTCATCCGGGTCGGAGGGGCCCACCTCGGGACCGCGCACCTTCCGGCGTCAACGATGAGCCGTGGACGCGCAACGGCAACTCCAAACGCTGCGTGGCAGGAGCGGGAAGGGCGCTTTGCGGGCGCAAGAGAGTTGTGAGTGGTTGGAGGGGACTTGGCGGGAGAGCGTGGATCGCTAAAAACGCCAACTGGCTTTGTTTGCGCGTGTGTGAGTGTGTGAGTCCGTCGGCGTACGCGCGCACGCGTACGCGCGCGCGTGTGTGCGTGAGCGCGCGTGTGTGTGTGTGTGGCTGCAAGCAGCGCATTCTTAATATCTGTGGCAATGGAAGAGGCTTGGGCCGAAATGAAACGCAACATCTCTTTGGCAAACCGCGTCAACAAAAGCAACGAGGAGGTTGCCAGCTTTCACGTGGAACTAAAAAAGGCGCTGCATTTGGCAGTGACGTGGTGCCGGGTGGAGCGCAAGCGAAAGCGCACCGAGACATTAAAGCCCGACCTGAGCGACGAAAGCGTGCTGCACGCGGCGCGATTTACTGACAACCTTCCGCTCGCCGACTACGCCGGAATCTTGCACCTCGCGCCTCGTCTTGTGAACGTCGTTACGGCAAGAATCTGGGCCTGAACACTCTTAACGCACACGCGCCAGCAATCTAAAGTCAACTTTGCGTGTTGCGCAGTTGGCCGAGGCAATCCCCGTTCCCTGGAGCGGAAACACGCTACCGCTCAACCTGCACGCCATAGCTGCGCGGTGCACCAACGCCTACTTTGCGCCAAAGCGCTTTGCCGCAGTCCAATTGGCTTTCAACAATTCGCGCTGTCGCGTCCTCGTCTTTCACACAGGGCGACTCGTTGGTACGGGGTGCTCCGGGCCAATGGCGGCGCGCCTGGCCATCCTCAAGGCAGTGCGGCAGCTGGCTGTAGAGGCCGACGTGCACGTGTACGTACGCAAATTCAGCGTCATCAACCAGGCACGCCCACGCAATGTACACGCGCGTGTAACAACCAGCGCGATGCGGGGACTGCGGCACTTTTCCATGTTCAGTGCGTCGTTTTTTTTGCGCTGCCAGGTGGGCGCCGTCAGCATCGATGCCAAGCTCGACTGCGACGCCTTTGCGTCGACGCACTCAGCCACGTCGCACTACGACCGCGCCAGCTTTGTCGGTGCGCGTCAACGCATCGCCGGCCACGCCCCGAACGCGCCGCGCTCACTGCATCCCCGCGCGTCGCAGGCCTCGCGTGGCGCCCGGGCGGCGAGCCGATCTGCTGCGAGGTCTACTCTACCGGAAAAGCCAACCTGCCGGGGTCGACGCGCCAACGCGACCTGCTCACCGCCTTTTCTCGCATGGTATCGGAGCTGCTGCGCCACTCAGACAAGTCAGAAGTGTGCGCACTCGTGCCCGAGCATTTGCGCATGTGCCACAGGCCGCGGCAGGTCACGCGCGACGACGCGCCTGTCGCACCGCAGTCGCGCGCAAAAAAGTCAGCGCCTTCAGCGCGCGCGGCGCCGGTGGACGATCTCTTTGCTGCCGGCGGTGGTTGGGCACTTGGCCCGCTGCACCCGGTGGCGGTGGAGGAGCTCGAGCAGGCCGGCGACGAAGAGTTGCTCGACCTCGCGGGGTTCTGAGCAAGCGCAATCTGTGACATTGCAACTTGTGATCTTGCCGTTGCCAACATGGTTGTGGTTCTTGGGCGAGGATGCTGGGCGCTCACTGGTTGAGCATGCGTCACACAAACCCGATGATCGAGTCCCTCAAGGAGTTTGGAAAGAAGCTTCGCGCAATGGGCTTGAGAGGAGAGAGCGCGTACGGATGCGTAGACGGCGTTAACGTGCACGACATCCCGGCGCACGCTTGCAACGGGCGCTCGGGCGTGCACGGCAAGACCTTCTCCGGCTACCTGGACGAGCCCAACCTGGTCATTCACGTGGATTGCGCCGAGGATCCCGAGTTCCACCTTACCATCGACCTTAGTAAGGTGACGTCCTGGGCGGCGCAGCCGGGCGGCCCGCTGTACGCGGAGGCGCGCGAGTCGTTTACCGGCAACGGCGACGGAGAGTAGGTCGGTAAACCTTGCGCCTTGCGTGGGGTTGCTTTAAGGAAGTGACCCAAATATTTGCTTGTTTAAGTTTGTGACTTGTGAGCGTTAGTTGGTTGCGCCAGCGCGCGCCGCCATGAGCAAGCGGCGCAAGGCCTTGCACGCGATCATGGAGCAACTTGAGGAGGAGGTGGAGGCCGGAAACGTGAACGAGGGCGCGCACCTGCGCTTGTGCAAGCGGCTGAAGCGGGCCTACGACGCGCCGTCCTGCAGGATGGAGCACATTCGCTCCTACCTGTTAGATGTGCTCAAGAGCGACCCGATCTCCGCCGTCTCCGTGCCCCTGAAATACCGCTACTTCACCCTCGAGCTTCCCGCTTTTTTAGCAGCCCTGTTTAGGGCCAAGCGCGAGGAGTTGAATAAAAGCCTTGCGGGAGACGACCTCGCAGAAGATTACAAGGAGATTCCGGCCTCCTGGTGGGAGGAGTTTCTGATGGGCGCTGCGCCCGAGTGGATGTTTGCAAACATGGACGACCGCGACTTCTTGCTGAACGCGCGCGGCATCGTGGGCATCCTGATCATGACGGATGACGACTCGTTGAGCCATGTCGAGGCGCACCTGGACCGGCTAAAGGTCAAGCCGTCGGCGCTGTTTCCGGTCGCAGCGCCCGGTGCCGATTTGGGGCGTGAGGACCCGGACGTGTCGCACATGCTCGATGCCGATCCGCGCTTTGTCCGGTGGCTGCTCAAGGACGAGGCCTACACCGACGACGAGCGGGAGCAGCTCAGGGCGCAGGCATTTGATTTTAGCACCCCCGATGTTCACGAGGACGCGGGCTGGCGCGAGGCGTTGGGTCTGCGGGATATCGACGAGGTGAGGTCGTGCGTTGCGGTTTGCGCCCTTGGCAGCACCTTTCGCGAGGCGCGCGAGCGAGTGATTGCGCAACGCTAGATAAGGACGCTTCAGCAACGCGTTGCTTTGAGTTTGAGACTTGTAAGTGAGATTTTAAAGGATAACACTGCACGGGGAGGATTCTTGTGCGCGACACACGAACCGGTCGCAGCGTTAAGTTTTTTTGATTTCAAAACGATGCCGGTGCCAAAGGCGGTGCGCGACGTGATGGACACCATTGACGTGCACGCGCAGCGGATGGGCGACGGTCCCTACTGCGCAATCGCGTCAAAGATGCAAGCGCTGAGTGACTCGATTAATAACGATGAAACGGCCACGAAGCGCACATTTGCAGCCGAGCTGATGCTCGAGCTGCCCGCGTGTGGCGGCGCGGCTTCCGTGGCCAAATACACACACGAGCGCGAATTTATGCAGGGTTTAATGCGGCGCAAGGCCCTCGAATTGCAGGAGTACGATGCGCATTGCGCGGCCGTCATGGGGACCGCGTGGAAGATCGAGCTGGCAGAAGCTCTCATGCCATACCACGGCCCAAGCACGCTGACGGATGTGCGCATTGGCATCCAGAACCTGTTTCTTGCGCGCGCCGGCTTTTTGCCGCAGGTGGTTAGCCGGCTCGCCAAGCTTGGTATATCGCCGCACATGCTTTGCCCGCGCGATTTTGGCGTTGAGTTGTGCAAGGGCGATGACGGTTCCGGCCCCACCGCGGAAGACTTTTTGTTTTACGAGCCGCGCTTTCTGCGGTGGATTTTGGGCAGAGGAGAGCTTGAGCCGTGGCCGGCCCTATGCTTGGGCGGGCAGCCGGAGCACGTGAGCCGGCTTATATTGGTGGCAAACAGTGAGGGCGGCGACGACAAGAAGATCAACCAGCCGTGCCAGTGTCCGCGGTGCTGGGGATTTCGAATCCCAACTCTTGAGAGCTCTCGGGTGTCGCTTACGCCCTCGGAGTGCAGCTCAGACTCGGAAAGTGAAATGGTGCTATGAGCGCGTCCATTTGATAAGCTAGCCCGCGCGCCTCTAAAACTAAAAAGCGCAAAAAGTGCTGCCAGATCGCCATGGCTGCCGTGACCAACTTGAAGAGCGGTCAAAAGTTCAACCAGCTTCTTCCTGGGGGTTTCAAGGTCAAGATGGACCAGTTCTTGGGCTGCTTTGGCAACCGGGTGAAGTTTAGCTACATCATCTCGGCGCCGCTGCACATGAAGGGCTTCTTCCAGTTTTGGGCCAAAGAACACAAGCACGCCCCCATCGACCGACTTGCCGTCACCTTTGACCTGCTTATCCACCTGGCGGCCTGGTTCACCGCGCTCGGCCTCGACATCTGGGCCAACTCGCAGGACAACCGCGGCTCCGAGATGCTGCAGGAGGTCAACATGGTCGCCCTCTGGTCGCTCATTGTTGCGCTTTCGGGCATTCTCGTGGCACAGCTCTTTGCGCTGACGGCGGGCGGGCAGGAGGCCGGCAAGCTCTTCCCCTCCACCTATGGCGTCATTGTCGGTGGCGCGTACACTTCGATACTGTTTAGCTTCCTGTGGCTGATGCACTCCTTCACCTGGGCCGCCCTGGCCAATCAGTACGAGGACAGCTCCGGTGGCGACGACCTCAAGAAACAGCGCCACGCTGTCATGTGGACGCTCGCGCTCAAGGTCTGTGCAGTGGTTACCCTTGAAAAGAACGCGTCCTTCTGGGGTCCGTGCACCATCGACGAAGAGAAGGAGGCAGAGGAGAAGACCGCGCAGTACTACAAGGAGAACGGACTGGAGTACAACGCGTGAACGGCTTGCAAAGCCAAACCCGGGAAGGTGGCTCAAGTGTGACGCCCGCGCGCGAAGGCGGTGCTGAAAAGGAGTGCCACGCTCGTGTGAGATGCCGCTTAAGAATGTGGTAGCGGCGCATGTGGGGTTTGGGCGGGAAGTAACGGTGGGCGCAAAAAAGATAATAAGAAGCACTCCTTGGTAAGAGCATAAAAGCGTTGGTCCAATGACCTTGAACCTTTATTCGCACGCGTGCACAGGGCGGGGCCCCACAACGCAGCGGATTGATCACGCTCTTGCGCTGCCTAACGGGCAGAGCTTAAAGATTGGCAGCACAGGGCGCTCGCACTCGCTTGTCGTAAAAATACTAGGTGCTACCGAGGCGGCTGGAGTGCCCAGTGTAATTCTGTCATCTCATCAAGTGAACGGCGGCATGCCACACCAGGCCGTTGACCGCGAGGTCGTCGTAAAGGGCTACCGTGTACACGTGAAGAGTTTTGGGCGCTCGCACTGCGTGCACATTGCGTAGTTTTTGTTTGCGCCTCGCGCCTTGTTTGCAATTTTGCGATTTGTAGCCACGCGATCGTCAGAGCAACCAGGACCGATGATTGACCCCTTGCCGGGCAAAAATTGCCTAGTGGACTCGCTCCGCCAATCCTGGCATCACGGAGGCGAGGAAATGATGTTGCTGCACGAGAAGCACTTGATGATGCTCTTGCATCACGATCTGACGGATTGGGTGCAATGGCACATGTACGAAGACCAACACAGGCTAATTCACGCCGGCTGGACGAACAGGGTGTACCAGGGAGCGGTGCGCGCGATCGAACGGGCGTCCCTCTTTCTTAACCCGGACGCCTTTTGTGGCGTGTGCTTTAAACTTGACTGCGTTTGTTTGCCTTTGAAGTACTCCTCGAGGGACGCGACGACCTCAGCGTACATTATCTACGCGCGGCCGGTCGCGCGGCACTGGCGCCGCGTCTTCCGCTTTTTGTTGTGGGTCGCGCGCATACCCAAGTGGCTGCCCGCGTTCAACGAGGCGGCCTTTCGGCCCGATGCGGCGGCCGTCGAGCACGTAGCCAAGCGCTTTAAGCGGGCCGCCGCGGCCCTGTGAGCCGCGGCCGGGCGTCGGCGAAAGACCAAACGGCGCCATACGATTGTGACAACCCGAACCTAGCACGCATACGGAACGAGTAACATGCCCACAGTATATGCGTCGCTTGGGCGCTCTTTGAGGCAGCTCTTGGCTACGCGGTAGCACAGAATGACCCTTGCGTAGTACACGTGCCTGTGTACCACCTTCACTACATCGTGATGGAGAGACCAATGCAAGAAACGTGAGAACACGAGGTCAACAAGCGCGTTCCTGAGCCCGACCTGGTCACCAGGCACATCGTACCAACCCATCACGCTGCCCGTGACACCCGATGCCTCATCAATCACCTCAAGGCGTTGGCGCGCCTGGCACAGGTGGAACGACTTGGAGCGCTGATCACGATTGTGAAGAGTTTGGCGCTTTTGCAATGACACGTAAAAGAATGTTGTGTAAGCGTTGTAGTTGTGGGTGTGCGTGACAGCCTCGCAGTGCTCCTCGCGGATCCTGGTCTGGTCTTGCCAGTGAGCGGTTGGCCGCGTCACTCCGCATTGACACAAGTTGCACCAGGGCGTGTTAGGCCCAAAAAAATCGCATTTGTCTCTGGGAAGCCAGCTGCAATATTTACGGTGCAGCGTATCATTTTCCGCAATGTCACGGATGTGCTCATAGTCCACCTTGCATGGGTCAAAGGTGGGAGCTGGCGTCTTGTATCCGCCTTTGCCTTTGCGTGGCACCATTGACTCTTGAGTGTAAATACTGTTACGCGCAAAATTTGCACTTTACGCGCGGCACACTACCCACTGGAATTGGCGCCGCCCAAAGCCGTGGCCGCAACCACAAGTGCGTCGCGCCGCTCCTTGGCGGCTAGCAGCCCGGCGCCGTGGATGTCCACGCGCCCCACGGGCGAGATGTCACGCATGCTCTGCTCTATGCGCTCGAGGCTTGTGAGCGCCTTGTCGATTGCCATAGCGGAGGCCGACGGCGCGTTGAGAGGATTGCCGTTTGCGGTCGAGCTTGAAGCGCCCGTGGAGACCGACGCGGCCAGCGCCGCCTCGTCGGTGTCGCTGCTGTACCTCCGGAACAGTTCAAAGACGCGCGCGCGATTGGCTTCGCGATCGGTGTGCTCGCGCTTCATAATGCCCCGTAGCATGTGCAGCTCGAGCGTGAGCCGATTCTCGGACTCGTGCGCTTCGCGCACAAGCGCGCCAAGCGCGCGGTTCATTGCAGCCGCCGCTTTCTTGATGGCAAGCATCTCCTCGCGCGTCACGCGGCACTCGTCGCCCTCGTCCACACTCCCTAGCTTGCCCTTGGCAAACTCAAAAATCTTGACGCTTGCCTGCAGCCCGCGCTCAAGCTGCTGACTGCCCATTGGTGCGCGTGTCGGCAAGCGCAGTGTGTAAGTGCACAAGCACTGCAAGCGCGCTTAGCGCCTCACACAAATTCGTACACGGCGTGCGTCTTTGTTAGGGAGTGGTCCTCTAGCAGCTTGCGAAGAAAGCCCGATGCGCACGTCGCGAGGCCCGCTGAGCTGGCGCAGCAAACGAGTAAATCGTAAAAGACGTCGTCGTGCCGGTCGTCAACGGCAAGCGCCAGCAGCAGCAGCGACGCAAGCAACGCGGTAATAATTGTGGAGACGAGCACGAGCGCAAAGACGCACACCCAGCGCGAAAAGACGCGCACGGGCCGCTGCGTCACATTTTGAATAGGTTGCTTGCAAATCGTGCAATCAGTTTTCTGGCGCGCCTCGATCGAGAGGAGCAGGCACGCTTTGTGCACGTGCGCCTTGCACACGCAGGCACACCGCTCAGTTGTTGGTTCGTGACAAACAAAGCACTGCATGGTGCGCTGACAAGGTTTTGCTCTTGCCCTTTTTGTAACCAGAGATGGGAGAGGGGCACAGTTGCAAGGCCGCCTCTTTACAAACTGCAAAGGTAATATCTTTGAACGCGCGGACAGTTGCGCTACTTCAATTTAGCCTGTCACCGGCAACCACAAGAAGAGAGGGAAGGGGTGCGTTGGGCCCATGGCCATCGCTGCGCACAAGTTCACCTTTACAAGCTTGCGTTCCGACACACCTTTTGAAGATCGGATCGCGCTGACGGGCCACAGCCAGTGGAATGGCGACGGGGGCGAGGTGCGTAGCGCGATGGATAAAAATGCAAACCCCACTCGCCTCCTTAAATGGGTGCTCGTCCCCCTCTGCATCATTGGCTTCGTTGTCTTTGCCATCCTGGGCACGGCTACGGTGGCAACGACCATCCACGCCCAAAACGACGCCGCGGCACTGATTGGCGGGCGGCTGCACCCGCGACCGCCGCCAAAGCCACCCTTTCCACCGAGATCGCCTCGCCCCCCCCCTCTGCTGCGCCTCAAACCGCCGCCGCCGAGCCCCTACCCGCCGTGGCAAGCGATGACCGCAGAGCCAAGCCTGCCCCCGCCGCCGCCGCCTAGCCCCTCGCCGCCAAAGGAACAGCCGCCGCCCACCCCGCCACCACCGCCCTGCTCGCCGCCGTCGCCCGCCCCTCCGCCGCCTTCGCCGCCGCCACCTTCTCCCGCACCGCCGCAGCGAGGTTACGTGACCGTCGTCACACACAGTGCAACGATCGACACTGACTTGTCCAACTTCAACGAGACACAGTACCGCGTGGGTCTTGCAAGCCTGCTGCCGGGGGTTTCGGCGGAAGACGTGCATCTTGTGGTCTCTGCGGGTAGCATTGTGGTTGACGCAAGCATTCAAGTTTCAAGGGTGCTCCAAGTCAACAACCCAGACGTGGTTGAATCAATACGCGCCACTCTTGCTGCTACCACCTTGGACACACTTGGCAATGCAACCGGCACCAGCGTCGTCAGCCAGATTGCACCGGCAATCACACTTGCGTTGGCAACGCCGTCGCCGCCGCCGTCGCCGTCGCCACCAACACCGCTCGCGCCGCCGCCACCACCCCACCCGCCGCCGCCGCCCTCGCCCTTGCCGCCGCCGCCGCCGCCCTCGCCCCTGCCGCCGCCGCC
>PBMI01000008.1 GCA_002722545.1 Opitutia bacterium
TAGGCCGAGGGAACGACTTACAGAAACTTGACTTGTTCTTGGCAGGCGCTGCGCAAGTCGTAGGCCCCCAGGCGATCGCTGAATTCGTCAATGTGAGCCAGTATTTCCAGAGACGTGCGACAGCGTTAGGCATCAAGACTGCAGGACTCGTGAAAGACGACGAGCAGATCCAAGCTGAGAAACAACAGGCCCAACAGATGGCCATGTTGGCACAGGTGGCACCCCAAGGCGTTAAGGCGCTCGGTGACCAAGCTTTAGAACAACAAAGGCAACAAGGAGTAGAAGAACCCACTGAATAAAAATGGCAGAACTACAAACGAGCGAGACCGTTGAACCGTCCGTTCAAGAACAAGCAGCTGTTGACTCTACGGACTCAATGGCACAGGCCTGGGATGATAACCAGGAACAACTAGCGCAACAGCTAGGACAACAAGAAGACACCCCGCAGCCTGACCGCCCAGAGTGGTTACCTGAGAAATTCTCTAGTGCCGAGGACATGGCAGCAGCCTACCAGGAACTAGAGAGTAAACTTGGGAACCCTGAGGCTACACCAGAGCCTGAGGGGGAACAACCGGAATCTGTCAGTGCCATCAATGCGGCCACTGATGAGTTCATGGAGTCTGGTCAGTTAAGCGATGAGACCTTTGCGGCCTTAGAGAAATCTGGGCTACCAAAGCAGCTTGTCGAGTCTTACATTGCAGGACAACAGGCTATCGCAGACACCCAGGCTAACGAAGTCTTTGGGGCTGTTGGTGGCCAAGAAGGTTACCAAGCGATGGCTGAATGGGCCACAGAGAACCTAGACGAAGGGTCACTCGATGCTTTCAATCAGATCGTAGAGACCGGCACTGTGGAACAAGCTAAGGTGGCAGCACAAGGCTTGTATTCACAGTTCCGTTCGGCTAGCGGAGGAGCCCCTCAGTTAGTCCAAGGGCAAACCAACGGCCAAGCTATTGCTCCCTTTACGTCTTCGGCTATGGTCACTAAGGCCATGAGTGACCCACGTTATAAACAAGACCCAGGTTACCAAGCTGAAGTTCACCGCAGGCTCTCTGTGTCTGACATTCTATAATAATTAATAATTAATAACCCCATGAACCTAATCAACTACATCATCGACAACAAAGACACCCTCATTAGCACACTTACTGCTATCGTAGCGGCGGCCTCTGCGATCGCAGCGTTAACACCGACGCCTGCCGATGACGGATGGGCTGCTAAGCTCTACAAGGTCGTTGATTGGCTTGCTCTTAACGTAGGGAAAGCCAAAGACAAATGATCGGGTCTATCGTTAGATTACTTATAGCCTTCCCGTCACTGGGGAGGCTTTTTCTTTCTATAAGAGATGAATACACTAAAGAGCTTGCTAATCGCAGGCACAATCGTCATCGCATCCTTATCAACAAGTGGGTGCACGACGATGAAACCAAGTCGGATACCAGAGATGATCCAAAGGCTTGATGCCCACGACTTTGATAAAGAGGAGAAACAAACGATCTCTGCGTTGCTTCACTACATTAACTACTTAGAGAATGAGTTGTAGAGCGTGGTTTACTGATGACGCACAGTTACCCCCAGCTGCCCCAGTGTTAGCCATATGTGTCGGCCACAGTCGATACAATGACATGGGCGCTGTTGCGTGTGACGAAGAGACTAACGAGTGGACGTATAACCTCCAGGTCGCTAAGTCTATCAAAGAAGAACTAGACGACGCTGGTGTTCCCTCAGTGATTGTCCACGAGTATACTGGGAACAATTACTCAGAGTCTATGAAGAACCTGAGCGTTGAGCTTAGAGGACTCAAAGTTGACGCTGCGATCGAACTACACTTTAACGCTGCAACACCTGCGGCACACGGAAGCGAGACGCTCTACTGGTATAAATCTAAGAAGAGCGCGAAGTTAGCCAAGTGTCTCCAAGATCAAGTAGTAAAGACATTCGGTGTCAAAGACCGAGGGGCTAAACCGAAGACAGCGAAGAGCCGAGGCGCTAAGTTCCTAAGAGAAACACATTGTCCTGCAGTGATCACTGAGCCGTTCTTTGGGTCCAACGCAGAAGACTGGGAGATGTTTAAAGACAGCTTTGACACCCTAGGTTCTTCTTTGGCAGAAGGATTTATTAATTATTATAACAATGAAAAGACAGGGAGTCAGCTTACGCAAAGAACACAAGTCTAAGAAGGGAGGCCTCACAGAAAAAGGCCGTAAGTATTACAACAGGAAGACTGGTAGTAAACTTAAGAAACCTCAGCCTGGGGGTGGTCCTCGTAAGAAATCGTTCTGTGCACGCATGAGTGGCGTCAAGGGCCCTATGAGAGATGAGAACGGTCCTACACGCAAAGCCTTAGCGTTAAAACGCTGGAAATGCTGATAACTTTTAACCAATAACAACAAAAACTAAAATGCCCAAAGTAGGAAAGAAGAAATACCCGTATACCGCCGAAGGAAAGAAATCCGCAAAGAAAGCCGCCAAGAGAAAAGGCTTGAGGATTATGTCGAGACCTAAGACTAAAGGTTACTAAAGAATATTGTTAATATGAAAGGCGTAGCTCATTACAAAAAAGACGGAACGGTATACAAAGGACCGTCCCATAAGATGAAAAATGGAGATCTTCACACTGGAAAATCCCATGACTCAAAGAGTGAGAAACTTTTTCATCTAAAAGAACTTAGTGCTTCTAGCAAGAAATTGGCTAAAAGAAGTGGACTGTCTATTAAGAAGAAGTCGAATTGAAATAAAAAATAACTTTTAGTTAGAAGTATGGCCAAGATCTGCCCCAAAGGAATAGCATGGGCTAAGCGCACGTTTGACAAGTATCCGAGCGCCTACGCTAACATGGCGGCATCGAAATACTGCAAAGACCCGAACTACGGTAAGGGCAAGCGGTCTAAACTTAAAATCAAAAAGAAACGTGGGTGAACTAGCAAACTGGCGAAAGCAGAACTGGGTCCGAATAGGAACTGACGGTAAAATCAAAGGACCATGCGGAACCTCAAAAAACAAGAAAAATCCAGACAGATGTCTTCCATCATCGAAAGCGAAAAGCCTAAGCCAGACCCAAAGAGCCTCCACTGCACGCAAGAAGAAACGTGCTGGTGCGAAGGGGAAGCAGTTTGTTGCCAATACGAAGGCAGCACGTGTGAAACTGCGCATCAAGAAATAGAGCTCGAAGACATCGCCAGGGTCGTCTTTTTAGACCACGCGCAAGACTTAGGAAAGCCCCTGGTCTGCACTGTCTACGGAGTCATTGAGCATATAGATAAAACATTTATTAATATTACATCGTGGCATCCGACCTACGAAGACGACGATGACACTAACCGAACCACTTATACTATCATCAGGAGCTGCATAAGACAGCTAGATGTATTTAACTAAAATTTTCCCTGAGTCTAATAAACTGAAGTAACTAGACTAGTAACCACCAAGCCCGATGCGTCGGACAACTTGCGGCGAACAGTAGAAACTAAAGTCCACAGACGAAAGAAACCAAAACTATAACTATAACTTATTATGGCACTATCTAATAATCCCACCATTCCGGGTAAGGTGAATGGCTCTGGGGCACGCACTGCACCTGCTGGCGCTTTGTCAGCTGACGCAGCGTTGTTCCTTAAAGTATTCAGCGGTGAGATCCTCACTGCGTTCAACGAAACGAACGTAGCTAAAGACCTCATCATGACTCGCACTATCTCTAGTGGTAAATCTGCTCAGTTCCCTGTCACAGGTAACGCTGACGCCAAGTATCACAAAGCCGGGGACGACCTCCTAGGCTCTGGTAACTACTTGTCACAGATTGCTCACAACGAGAAAGTAATCAACATCGACGACATGCTTGTCGCTTCGTCTCTGATTCCACGCATTGATGAACTGAAGAATCACTATGACCTTCGGAGCATCTACTCTGCTGAGCTTGGTAAAGCCCTGGCTAAGCGCATGGACCTTCAGATCCTTAAGACATTGTTCGCTGCTGGTCTCACCACCACTGCTAACTACTCTGGCGGACCTACAGGAACTGAGCTCCTTGGCGCAGACACTATGTCTGCAGGAGGCCTTGTTGCTGCGCTCTTTGAGTGTGCGCGCACCCTTGATGAAAAAGAAGTTCCCTCAGAGGACCGCTTTGCTATCTTGACGCCTCTTCAATACTACAAGCTGCTTACTGCTGATAGCACAGCAATCAACAAGGACACTTCAAGTGGTTCTGCTGACGCTGCTAAAGGTAGCATTGTGGAAGTTGCAGGCATCAAGCTCTACAAGAGTCCACACCTTGAAGGAGTCCAAGTCGGCGCCTTGAACGGTGATGACGCAAACGTAGCGAACTCTCCATTCGCAGCCACTGCTGTTAACAACGACGACGCTGGTTACAACGGTGACCTCACAGGTCTCGCGCCTACTCAGTCAGGTTCTGACGTCGGCAATGTTGGCTTCGTTGCTGGACACTCGTCTGCTGTTGGTTGCGTTAAGCTCCTCGACCTTGCAACTGAGTCTGAGTATCTGATTGAACGTCAGTCTACTCTCTTTGTTGCTAAGTATGCAATGGGCCTCGGCGTTCTTCGCCCTGAGTCTGCTGTTGTGGTCAACACCACTTCATCTGCTGCTAGCTAATAGCACTCACTAAATTCATGCCTCGTCCTCATTAAGTTGGGGACGGGGTATTTTTTCATTTTATTAATATTATTATGCCACTCACTACAAAACTCGAAGCTGTCAATACGATGCTGAGCGCTATCGGTGAAAGCCCAGTGACTCAAATCACTGTCACTACCTCACTGCCTATCTCTGCGGTCACCGCGATCACTGTGTTAGACGAAGTTAGCCGCGAGGTTCAATCAGAGGGATGGCACTTCAATACGGTCAATAAGCAGACGCTTAGCCCCAACAGCAGCAATGAGATTGTTCTTGCGGCTGACATTATGCACGTAGATACCCTAGATCACTCTAAGGACATTGTGCAACGCGGAGGCAAGCTGTTTAACCGTGAAGACAACACCTTTACTTTCACAAGTGACATTGACGTCAGGTTGATGTTCCTTTTAGATTTTACTGATCTCCATGAACAAGCACGGAGATACATAACACTCAAAGCCTCAAGGGTCTTCCAGGCACGCACCGTCGGGTCTCAGGAGCTTGAGCAACAGATCCTACGGGATGAACTCAAAGCACGCTATAACCTCGAAGAAGCCGATGGCCAAGGAGCCGACAGGACGATCTTTGATAACTATGACGTTGCGTCTTGCCTCGGGGTCAACCGAAACTACGACATTCTCTAATGCCATTAATCAATACATCATTACCAAACCTTATCCAAGGGGTTAGCCAGCAGCCTGACGCTACGCGCTTCTCGGGACAATGCGACGACCAGGTTAACTTCATGAGCAGTGTTGTTGATGGATTAACAAAACGCAACGGCACTAGGTTTGTTAAGAAACTCTTCTCGACGGACGCTGCACTCTCAGCGGACAGCTTTATTCACTTTGTTAACCGAAGCGAAACTGAGCGCTATGTTCTCATCCACGATGGCACTAAGTTCCACGCTTACAATGTGCTCAGCGGTGACGAAGCGAGTATTGAGGTAGACGGAGTAGTTCACACAGGAGGCTACACGACTGCGAACACTTACCTTGATGTATCAGCAAGCACCACCAACGCACGGGACACACTTAGGGCTACTACAGTGGCTGACGGGACGTTTCTCATCAACAGAAGCTCCACCGTTTCAGTAGATCAAACTACGCGTTCTTCTTCATTAGATAAAGAGGCACTGATATTTGTGAAGCAAGGCGACTACGAGAAAGAGTATTCGCTTGAGGTTAACTATAGCTCAAAGACACCTGCTACTGCACAGTTAACATTAACTTATACAAGGGATGGGGCTGTGTATAAACTCAGTTCAACAAGTGCTGTCTCTGTAACTGGGGGTGGTGGTTCTGGGTATGTAAGTGGAGATATTTATAAAGTATTTTCGTATCCTACGACTAAGTCAATAGGTGGAGTATTGTATAATGTAGGACTCGGGGCAGGCACAGGGGACACAACTGTCAAAGTGACATCAGATGCAAATGGAACTATATCCGCTGCGTCTATTGAAGACATAGGGCGCAGAGTGTTCTTTCATAAACCAGGGGATGCTAGGGTTTCAAACGTAGGGGCGACTGTCTCTATTACAGTGACCTTAGAAGAGTCTCCGGGTTTAGGTGGAGTGACGCAATATGATAACACCAAGCATGTAACTATTTACTCGGAAGACTCTAGTAAAAGTTATCACGCGGATACTACTAGAATTACTGAAGTTTTACAAAGAGGACATCACAATACTCTGACCCCTCACTATTCAGCGGGGCATATACCTACCGCATTCGGTGGATTTGAAGACAGGTTTTCTGGGATAGGCGCAGGAACAAACGCCGAGTTTACATTGACCCGTGAGGGCAACTTGATTGTTCTTAAACGTAAGTTAGATTCTAGCAACAACGAGCAAAGTGACTTCAAGATAAAAGCTAAGGACGGACTTGGGGGCGGAGCACTAGGAGTCGTCTACAAGGAAGTAGGCGCAATCACTGACCTTCCTTTGTTCGCTAAGAACGGCTTCCGTGTCAAGGTTCGTGGTGATGGGGACTTGTCTGCTGACGACTACTACGTCGAATTTAAGACAGACGATGAGAACCAAGAGATCGGACCAGGCTCGTGGGTTGAGACCGTAGCTCCTGACATTCTTCTTAATTACAAGGAAACAAGCTTACCTTTGTTTATCACTAACACAGGTCTAAATGAATTTAAGTTGGAACACCTTAAGACTGCACCGCGCAGTGTAGGTGATGAGATAAGTAATCCGTTCGCATCGTTCTCTGACCAAACAATCCAGAACAGTGTGTTCTTTAAGAATCGTTTAGGGTTTGTGTGTGGTAGTAATATAATACTTTCTGAAGCAGGCCTAGGACGAGTAAACGACAAGGGGATCTTTGAGTATAACTTTGGCCGAACAACAGTCACAACTCTTCTCGACTCGGACCCGATTGACGTCATTGTTGAGTCTGACCGAGTCACTGACATCACGGCGGCTGCTGCATCCCAGGAGAACCTTATCTTGTTCTCAACGAACGGACAGTTTGTTCTGAAGGGAGAAGACCTCCTGACGCCTAAGACAGTCTCAGTGAAGCCCATCACGAACTTCGAGTATAACAATGAGACCGACCCTGTGTCAGTTGGATCGTATATCTATTACCCATTTGACTTAGGGAACCACACAGGAATCCGAGAGTTTTCACTGAACAAGACCACTGACGTCTATGAGTCTACAGACATCACTGAGCAAGCTCCTCGGTATATCCCTAAGGACATCACGTATTTCTCAGGGTCACTCTCAGAGAATCTATTGGGAATCCTGTCAAAGGACGAAGACCAGTCTCTTTACATGTATCGCTACTTCTTTAGCGAGAACAAGAAGGTATTGAGCTCATGGTTCAAGTGGGACTTTGGGGTAAACATTAAGGGCTTTGAGTTCATCGACTCGACTCTGTATATTGTTGCTACCAATGACACTGCTGGGGAAACTTACATCCTTAACATGCCTCTTAACTTTGATGGGGAAGACGAAGGGCTTGCTACACACACTCTTAATGGAAGCGCTGTCAACACATCTCTTGTAACCTCCTCAGATGACAATGTCACACACTTAGACATGCGTTTCCCTGGGATGGTATATAATAATAAAATTACTTTCCCTACGTTTACGGGAGGTGCCACTAGGCCGCTAAGGGCCTCTATGTCTGGGTTCCCTTTAACCCCTACACCTCCTCCTGCGCCTTTTACTGTTCCAACTTCTTTTTCAGTTTACACAGACCGAGGGGTATTTGTTCCTACTACAACAGATTCAACAGGAAGAATTACACTGTCTACTGCTGGCTTCGTCCCTGCCCTTACAGCAGTGTGGGTAGGCTTTAAGTTCACCAGTTCTTACACGTTCTCTGAGCAGGTCTTCAAGGCACAATCAGGACAAGCGCGGACACCTAACGCTTCGGCCAAGCAGTTCATCAAGAACCTATCACTTTACCACACGCAAACCTCAGACTATAAGATCAAGGTGACACCAGATAAACGAGCACAGTATACCAACGAGTTCCCTGCGTCATTCACGGGCACCGGAAGCTCACTACGCACTGAGCTCAAAGACGGATTCTTTAGGGCCCCTGTGTTTACCTCTAGTGAAAACGTAGAGATAGTCTTAGAGAACGATGGGGCTAAGCCTAGTAACCTCCAGTCTGCTGAGTTTGAAACCTTTGTCCACACACGGTCAAATCGCTATGGAGCCTAGTAGGACTTACGGAGACTGTTCGATCGTTCATGCGACAATACACCACGTCCATGAGCTCAAAGATAACCTGAGGCCCCACGATGCCCTAGAGTGCACACTCCTCGGTAGCACGCCAAAGAAAGCCTTAATGTTAGCCTTGACGACCGACAGGTCAACTTACACGGCGCTCGATGGGGACAAGAAGCCGTTCGCTATGTTCGGCTCAGGGCCTACTGAGAACGGTGGGTATATCTGGATGCTCGGAACACCAGATGTCACTAAGCACCGTAGGCACTTCATACGGGCATCTCGTGACTGGGTGCAATATATCTCTAAGCCCTTTGGGGTCACCTCTAACGTGGTGCTCAAAGATAACAAGATGGCCATACGTTGGCTCAAGTTCTGTGGCGCTAAGTTTCTACGCGAAGTAGAGATATCGTCTCAGGCTTTTTACGAATTTATTATTACAACTAAATAAACTACTATGTGTTTACCAGCATTCGCTCCGCTCGGAGCAGCACTACTCGGGACTACAGGAACTGCTGCAGCGGGAGGAACCCTAGCAGCTGCCACAGGGACTATGTCTATACTTGGGCCGATAGCCCAGGGTATGCTGAGTTTCGGCGCACAGGCTCAACAAGCACGCGCACAAGCCGAAGCGCAGAAAAGAGCGTCGATCGCTGAGAACGCGAGATACATGGCGCAGATCTCGGCGACACGCCAACAGCAAGCCGCTGATGCCCTCAGGGTAGCCCAAGAGGTCCAACAGGCGAACAGAGCGAGCATGGAGGCTATGGCGAGGAAACAAGTGGCCGCAGGTGCCGCAGGTATCAGCCCTGAGTCTGCGAGTTACCTTGCTGAAATGAGAGACTTAGAGAGACAAGTAGCCGAACATAGTTTTGCCTTTGAGCAACGCCAAGCCCTAGCTGACCAGTCGTATGAACTTAAAGCCCGCGACTTGGGACTCCAGACTCAACAGAATTTCATTAATATTAATAGACCGATTGACCAACCAGACTTCTTAGGGACAGCCTTGACGTCGGCACTTGGAAGCCTCGAATCTTACTCAAAGGCAAAGAACCGCCAGCTTACAATCGAAGCCCAGGCAAAAGGAACACCAAGACCAAAAGTATAAACTAGATGACACCACAAGAACTTCTCCAGCAACAACGCCGTCAGCAGGTCGATTTTAACTTATCGTTGCCTAGTGTCACCTCGCGTGAAATACAGGCAGGACAGTATTCTGTGGCGGTCCAACGGACACCCAAGGCCGAACAGACGACGCTAGGACGCCTTGCCGATGCCTTAGGTAAAGTCAACCCGATCATCGCGAAATACGGTGACGCCCAGATCGCAGAGAACGAAAGGCAAATCTTAGATGTCCAGCAGCAAATCGCGAGCATGGACCCTAAAGAAAAAGAGAGACTGTTTAAAGCCTCAGAAGCCGAGGTGAACCTCTCTAAGGCCTTCAGGGACGACTATGAGCTTAACCCTGTGCCAACCATCCGCTTAAAAATGCTGTTAGGCGCTGAGAAGAACGAAGAGTTTATAAGTGTTCTCGATGCGGGGGTTGAAGACTTTAAAAATAACTTCATTAGAGAAAACGGAGACAAGCCTAGTTACATTCAGGTCAGTAAAGAACTGGATACAATTACGCAAAATTATATGGAGTCGTCAGGGCTCAACGGTAAAGATAAGGGCCTTATGCGCGCCGGGTTCTTACAGGAAGCATCTGTTTATATTAATAAATTAAAACAGACGTTACCTTCAGAGATGGCTGAGGTGCACAAGCTAACATATCTTATACCGAAATTATCGAGAAAACTGGCTCGGCATCATAGACTACCTGGTGTGGACAAAGATCCAGAGGCCCTGAGAAACATCTGGGAATCGTTTACTAACAGCCTATCAATTTCTGAGAAAACTAAGGCTATAGATGATACTCTAGGACTTCTTAACTTTGACTCGGGAACCGATGAGCTTGAGTCAGCTATAGATTTTCTAACAGACCTGAAAGACGCTGGCATAAGAATCGGGAACCAACCGATAGATAGTGACAGCTCTGCGCTTCCTGACAGTTACTATAAAATCAAAATAGACGACTTAAATAACCTACGTAGCACTGTTTATCGTAAAGAAAAAGCAGAGGCTTTATCTAGAGCTAACGATTATGAGATGAGCATGAAGAAGCGCTTCGCTAAGGCTGCAGACGACAATTACAGTAGCGAAGAGCCTTATGTCACTGGTATTCTTGAGAAAGAAGAGGCATACATAAAATCTTTAGACTTAGGGGAATTTGAAGAAGCAGAAATGTTAAAAGGGTTAGGCAGGGCGTATGTCAACGGGTTCAAAGAGCTAAACGACGACATCGATGAAATGGAGTCAGAAGCAGACAGTGGTAAGTCTGGGGTTTCCATACAAGAAATCAAAGGAGACCTTAGATCTACCTTAGTGAAATCAGTTATTAACGAATTAAAAACAGACAGATTCAGCAGTATAGAGGTTAGAGATGCGCTGGATATTGCTGAAGGCTCTGAGGACGAGCTTGATTCATATAGAGACGTGCCCTTTGAAGTCTTGGGACTAGGAAAAAATCTTCGCACAATTGAAAATAAATACCTCCAGTTATACAAAGATAAACGATCCGATGCTATAGACAAGATAGCGCGTCTAAAGCCAGGCGAAGAGTTAACACTACCTGACTCCACTGAATCATTTAGTATCGGTGAAAACGATAATATTAAAAATAAGAGGAATGCTATACTTACTAAATACATGACCTCCCTTATGTCTGGGCTTATTGAAGAATCTAAATTGGAATTGATAGGTGCGCTTGAAAAAGAAAAAGAGAATAAATCTGCTGAACAGAAAGCTAAAGAAGAGGAAACAGCGCGAGTCCAAAAGGAAAAAGAGGAGCGCGAAGCGAGGACAGTGAAAACCAAAGATTCTATAGCTAAATCAAGCGAAATGATCAGCGTTGCTGGTGATAATACTTTTTCGTTTAAGAGACTTATAGGAACAGCTTTTGAAAGACAGGCCGTATCCATAGCTCCCTTTAATGCTTTTAGGACCTATGAAAAGACAGCGTTTAAAATGCCGGAACTCTACGATGCAGTAGAGCATACTATTAAATACAATCCGAATTCACCTGAAGATATGCAGGTGATTGTAGACGATATGTCAGAGATATACACTGAAGCTGTCCCTGCTATACGAAGAAACATAGCTAAAACTAAAGAATTACAAAGTAAAAGGTTTGATCCTAACGATGTTGTTGGTCAGCGCTTTGTAAAGAAGCGCATGGAAATCACTAATAATGTATTGAGAGCGCGGCGTTTATTCCAAGGCTACACTTACGATGACGTTATAAAAGCGATGAGCAACGGGGAAGGAGAACCAGGGTATCTCTTAGAAGGTGTCGCTTTACGTAATCCTAAAGAATTTTTCAGGTTTGAGTTTTCAGGGCTAGGAGCGCCAGGGCCATATCAACCTGACGTATTAGAATACAAAGCAAAAGCGATGCTCAAAGGCGCCACCGATGAGCAGATAGTTGAACTAGCGGGAATGCTTGGGTTAGAACCTGAGAGAATTAAAGGGTCCCAGAAGAGGCTCAGAGATTACATACTAAACAAGAAACCTAAGAAAGCTAAAGAGCCAGCGGTTACACCAAAGGTTACACCAAAGGTCACACCAGAGGTCACACCAGAGGTCACGCCAGAGGTCACACCTAAAGCTCGACCACCTATCCGCACAACGGCTGAACTTAAGCAAGAGCAGGAAGAACAACTAGAGTTGAATCTCGATGAACCTGTTAAGGCTGATCCTGAAGAACAACTAGAGTTGAATCGCGATGAACCTGTTAAGCGTGATCTTAGAGTAGAAACTACGATAACAAGCATACAAGGAGACAGCGGAATTTCTGTCTACTCTCCACAAAAGGGAGGAGATAAGATGGAAGGCGGTTATCCATCGTCAAGGCCCGGACCTGATGGGAAGTCTTTAGTTCGCACTGTTCAAGAGTATGCTGAAGGTAAGCATGACTACATAACACTAGCGGGGAGTCCAGCTTTCTATAATAAAGAATATGTTATACCTGATCTTCCTTATAAAGATCCAAAGACTGGCGAGAAAAAGATATTTAATAACGTAAGGGCTATTGTTCACGACACGGGCGATATGTTTACAACAGCCCCAGAATTCCGATTTGATATCCCTCTTGGAAAAGACTTAAAAAGGAAACAAATGGAAGATTATGAACTTCTTCTTAAAACGGACGGAATATCATATATCCCGGTTGTTGAGCGAAGAGAGGGAGGTCTAGTAGACCCTCCTGTAGACGACACCGACCCCCTACTAGATGACGGTGAGTTAAAAGGCACAGGGGTTCTACCTCGAATAAATTAAATAATATTAAACACAACGTAACACACTTATGGCCATAGAAGACAGCTTAATGCCTCCAAACGAAGAAGAAGAAGACGACTTGTTCCTCGATCTTGCTAAAGCCCCGTTCAGAGGTATCGAAGGCGCAGTGCAAGGCGTCTACAACTTCTTAGACTACGCGACCGGAGATTATCTCCCAGACTACGACCAGAGACACCTTGGGAGATCATCTACGATGGCCGGTGGTATTGTAGAGGGTATCTCTCAGTTTATCACTGGGTTCGTGCCTGTTGCGGGTGTGCTAGGTAAAGTCGGAAGGGTAGCTAAGGCCCGAAAGATGTTTGGGAGTGACGTCGCGAGACAGTTAAGCAGGGGTAGGGCACTCCCCGCTAAACAAATGGCGGCTATCAATAAGTCATCTAAGAAAGCCACGTTCGCTAAGAACTACGCGGCAGGTGTCGGCGCAGACTTCCTGGCGTTCAACGGACAAGAAGAACGATTGAGTAACTTCCTGTATCAGTATGAGATGTTCCAGAACCCGGTCACCGAGTATCTTAAGGCTACTGGAGACGAGACAGAAATAGAAGGTCGCTTCAAGAACGTCTTGGAGGGAATGTTTCTTGAGATCGCCGCTACGCCTCTGTTAATCCCGTTCTTTAAGAGTATTAAATTAATAAAAAACAGAGGGAAGCTAGTGGCCGAGGGTATGGACCCTGAGGACGCCACCGAAGAAGCGCTGTCAAAATCTGACCTGACACAAGACGAACTGTTTGGAGCAACTGAAGTAGAAGCGGCTAAGGCAAAGCGCCCAGGGAGTAAAGTCAAAGGAGAAGAGGAGACTGATATTGAAGCAGA
This sequence comes from Opitutia bacterium, assembly GCA_002722545.1. Classification (GTDB taxonomy): domain Bacteria; phylum Verrucomicrobiota; class Verrucomicrobiia; order Opitutales; family Seribacteraceae; genus Seribacter. The sequence goes on from PBMI01000008.1 coordinate 13,529, forward strand.
GAAAATCAAAGACGAGCCTGACGAACCTAGTGGCTTTGATGGCCTAGGGCAACAAGAGTTTGACTTTAAGCTCGACGCTGACTCAGAGAAATCACTTGGCTTTGAAAATACGCCACTCAGAGACGGACAGAAAGTAGACGCAGAGGCCGAAGCAAAAGCCACAAAGCTTAACACGACGCTAGCTAAAAAGATAGCGGTAGGCGGAGAACAGGCGCTGCTTAGTAACATTAGGCTCGTGTCGTCTGAGAGTGACTTAGTTCCTCTTGTGCGGAGCTTGGCTATTAACCAGAACCTAGATGCTTTGCAAGGAGGGTATAGAGCCAAAACCTCTGAGAAAGAAATTCTAGCAGAAGGCCGAGACATGTCGGACATCCTAGGGGGAAACAAAAACGTCCTTGTGGCCGAGTTCAAAAAANTTAAACAGAGNGGGGACNNCNNCACANACCAGTTCAACAAGGACCAGAAGGCTATTAAAGTATTGAATAATGTCTTAGCACGAAAATCGAATGACTTTGCAATCGAAGCGCGTGGCCTCACCAAGGGGACCGACGAATACGAAAAGGCGGTCGCTGAGATGAAATATTTTCTAAATCTGACTAACGCATCACAGAACCTGTTTGCACAGTTTGGACGCACTGCTTCACTGGCGATGCTCCAGCGTAAATACATGTTCAAAGAAATCAAAGGCAAGAAGATCGACCCACTGCCAGACAACCTGACCCCACAAGACATCGCTAAGTTAAACGACCAGCGCCTCGGGAGTATGAGCGATGAGAAACTCATAGATCTCGTAGCAAACGCTAAGTCCGGCGATGACCTCGAAGCAGCAATTAACAGGATCGCTAAGGGTAGCCAGGGCAGCAACATGATGAACATGGTGCAAGAATACTGGATGAACTCACTGCTCTCAGGCCCTACTACACAACTAGTTAACTTGATTGGCTCTGCGGTAACTTATGCCGTAGGGACCGTCGAGAGAACACTCGGCAGTGCGTTGTCAGGTAACTTCGCGCTCACCCGCGCTACCCTACAGTATTCGTTTAGTGCACACGCTATAGCCGATGCGTTTAAGCTTGCAGGGCGTGCGTTGAAACACGGAGAGGCTATCTCGATACCCGAGGCGAAGCTCTTCGACGACCGAAAGAACTCGATAAAAGCTATTAACTACTCACCGTCTGGTGGGGACAACGCGTTCTCTAGGACCTTTAATTTCCTTGGAGAGTTCATTAGATTACCTTCTCGCGGTCTTATAGGAGGCGATGAGTTTTTCAAGGCATTCAACTACCGTATCTATGTCCAACAAGAACTTGCAGCCGAAGCGATTCAGAAAGGACTTAGGGGCAAAGAGCTTTCTAAGTATGTTGCAGATAGAGTCCAAGGTTACACCACTGAGACCGGAAGGATCTTTAACGAGGCAGGCATTAGGCGCGACGCAGAAATCAAAGCCGACAAACAAGATCTAAAGTTTGAAGAACGGCAGAACTTTATTGATAATGAAATAGTAAAAGCCACTCAGCAGCCGTTTGTTTTACCTGACGGCACAGAGCTCAGCTACAAAGACCGTGGCGTCTTGACTGCTAAAGCCGAGCAGATGGCTAAGATAAACACTCACACGCAGGACTCAGAGAACAGCATGTCAAAAATGTTGTCTAGGCTTACACAGCAGCACCCAACGCTTAAGTTTGTGATTCCGTTTGTGCGCACACCGACTAACCTGTTGACCTACGGTATCTCTCGGTCTCCGTTTGGATCACTCCAGGTCCTCAGTAAAGACTTTAGGGCCAAGCTTAGGAGCCCTGACGCTGCTGTGCGTGCCGAGACACGAGGGCGCCTAGCTACTTCGGTAGCCACCACGGCGTCTTTGTTGTATTTCTTACAGAGCGGTAAAGGACAAGGGCTCATCACAGGATATGGCCCTAAGAACAAAGAGCAACGAGAGTCCTGGGAGATGGCTAACCAACAGTATTCAATTAAAGTCGGAGACAAGTGGGTAAGCTACAACAGACTCGACCCGATCGCTACGATACTCGGCGTTGTCGCTGACATCAACGAAGCACAGACATACAACGAACTCGACGACGGGGACCTTGAGAAAGTCTTTAGTGTTGCCGCACTTGCGTTCTCAAACAACATCACGTCTAAGTCTTATGTTCAGGGGCTTGATAACCTCTTTGATTTCTTGAAGTTCAAAGACCCAGTGCGCGACGCAGAGAAGTTCCTAGGTAGTATCGCCGGAGGCTTTGTGCCTAACGTGATCAACCAGTCACTTAACTACGAAGAAGACAGACCACTGCGTGAAGCTCGTGGTATCATTGACCGCATAATAAAAAGAACACCTGCTGGGGGTAACCTGCCTCCACGGCGTAATATGCTAGGTGAAATCATGACAGTCCCTAATAGCGGAGGTCCCGCTGGTGTATTTAATCCATTATACATTAAAGAAGACCCAAAGAACGTAGTAGACTATGAGATTTCTAACCTTAGGTCTGGCTTCAGGCAACCATCGCGGTTCTTAAGGCCCGGCGTTGAAGAGTTAGATATGAAAGAATATTATAACCCAGAGACAGGCCAACAGTCTTACGATAGGTTCTTAGAGCTCGTCGGGACCTCAACGATCCGGGGTAAGACACTACGACAACGTCTAGAAACCATGTTCAACAGTAAAGAGTATGCGGCGTTACCAGAGGCAGACCTCAAAGACGAAACAGGAAGCGACAGCCCGCGTGTTGCCGCATTACGACGTATGATCAGAGCCTACCGGGGCGTTGCAAAATCAAAGATGCTCAGAGAAAACCCAGAACTCCGTATGCGTGAGATCGAAGCGATCCAGAAAGCACGGGCAGCTAGAACACAATAATGAACTCTTCATACATGCCATCACTAATTGGATTCACAGGACTCCTCGGGACGCTTACACTTGAGAGCGTTAATGATGTTGTTGCTATCGGCGTAGGACTGGCAACACTAACTTACCTTGCTATTAAAATCATTAAGGAAATTAAATAATATGGATAAATCAGATAAACTATATGAACTCCAGGACCTCCTTATAGACGAGTTTTTACTCAGGGTCAAATCAGGGGAGGCCACCACGGCTGACCTATCGACGGTCAGGCAGTTCCTCAAGGACAACAACGTTTCCGCCGTGGCCACCGAAAGCTCACCACTACACGAGCTAGTTAACGCCTTGCCGTTCCACGACGATAACGTAGACCGAATTGTAGACATGGCGTCCAATGAGTAGAAACTACAAGAGCGAATACGCTAACTACCACGCTAAGCTGAGCCAAAAGAAACGCCGAGCTAGCCGCAATGCTGCCCGGAGACTCATGGCTCGCAAGCTAGGACTCAGCAAAATCAAAGGGCGCGACGTCGATCACAAAGACCGAAACCCCAAGAACAACGCTGCGTCGAACCTAAGGCTCCAAAAGAAAAGCCAAAACAGATCACGAAATGGCTGACCTACGTCAACTCAAAGACTTCAGGAACTTTCTCTACCTAGTGTGGAAACAACTTAACCTACCTGAACCAACAACTATACAATATGAAATCGCGGATTACATGCAGCACGGAGATAAACGAGCAGTTATCCAAGGCTTTCGAGGCGTCGGTAAAAGCTGGATATGCTCTGCTTATGTTGTCCACCAGTTGCTCCTCGATCCCTCAAAAAACATACTTGTTGTCTCTGCTTCAAAGACTAGAGCAGACGACTTCTCAACTTTTACTCTTAGGCTTATCCATGAGATGCCACTCCTTAAGCATCTTATACCCCAAGACAAACAACGATTCTCCAAGATCTCATTCGACGTCGGGCCAGCCCCAGCGTCACACGCGCCCTCAGTCAAGTCCCTGGGTATCACATCTCAACTAACCGGGTCTCGTGCTGACATTATTGTGGCCGATGACGTCGAGGTGCCGAATAACTCGGCGACCCAGATGATGCGAGACAAGCTCGGAGAACAAGTCAAAGAGTTCGATGCGATCATTAAGCCCAACGATGACTCTAAGGTGATCTTTCTAGGAACACCACAGTGCGAAGACACGATATACCGACAGCTAACCGAGCGTGGCTACCAGACCCGCATTTGGCCTGCGCAGTATGTCACCCCTGACCAGAACACGAAGCGCTACGATGGTCACATCGCTGGGTGTTGTATTAATATTGATAATAAAGGAAAGTCAACAGAGCCACTCCGGTTCTCTGACGTGGACCTTGCTGAACGCAAAGTATCCTATGGGTCTGCAGGCTACGCCCTACAGTTTATGCTCGATTCTAACCTCAGCGACGTCGAAAAGTATCCACTTAAGATCTCGGATCTGATTGTGATGTCGTTGGACGCTGAGCTTGCCCCAGAGAGACTCGTGTGGGCCAAGGACCCGGACCTAGAGTGGGACGGATCGATCCCTAATGTCGGCATGACCGGCGATAGGTTCTATAGGCCTATGAAGACCCTAGGGGAACACATCGCTTACACAGGGACCGTTATGTCTATCGACCCGTCAGGGCGAGGCAAAGACGAGACAGGCTACGCGGTAGTCAAGATGCTCAACGGTTATCTGTATGTCACGGCGGCTGGGGGTGTCCAGGGAGGTTATTCTGATGAGACACTCAAGTTTCTCTCTATGACCGCCAAAGAACACAAGGTCAACGAGATTGTCGTAGAGTCTAACTTTGGTGACGGTATGTTTGTCGAGTTGCTTAAACCTGTGTTGCGCAAGGTCCACGCCTGCACAATCGAAGAGGTGAGGCACAGCACACAGAAAGAAAAACGTATAATCGATACACTAGAGCCAGTGATGACTGGGCATAAGCTGGTGGTCGATCCTAAGGTCATCCAGAACGACTACGAGACAAGCCAGGTGTATCCTAAAGACCACGCTCTAAAATACCAGTTGATCTACCAGCTCACACGTATAACACGAGATAGGGGCGCTGTGACCCATGACGACCGCTTAGACGCGCTTTCGATGGCTGTCGGCTACTGGAGTAAGCAAATGGCACAAGACGCGTCAGAACGCATCCTAGAGCGAAAGGAGGAGGATATAAGAAAAGAGCTCCAGAAACACGCTGAGGCTTACTTTAAGATCAGGCGCGGGGGCTCCGATGTTCTAACATGGTAATTCGTACCGCCTATAATGTAGGACCATAGGTAAAACAATAAGCGATATTAACTAATGTTAAGAACAAAAAACCGATGATTTTATATGGATGGGGGGAATACAAGATTGACAAGGGTAGAAATGTCCCCCTATAGTAACTATAGGTCAACTAAAGTCAGTAGTTAGTGATAATAATATTGAATATTACACTAAAGTTAGTCTATAGTTAGAGACTCTAAGTAAACTCTAAGTAACTATGGCTAAAGATCTGGAGAGTGTTACCGCTATACTAGGCGAACACTTTGAAAACTATGTGATCCTAGTGGCTGACTCCAAGCACAGTTGTAAGGTCGTCTTTGATAATCACTTTGCCGCCAAAGGACTCGTCAGTGTCGCAAAAAATGCTATTGACGATAGCTTTGGTTCTGGTATGAATTGCTTCGAGATCGACTTCGGTCCACTTTCAGACGACTGAGGGTTGGTCTCATAATGCTTCTTTTGCATTCGTTGTTCCATTAGGCAGGGCTCTTAGTTAACGCTGGGGGCCCTGTTCTATTTTTGGTAAAAATATCTGACACCCCTTATATAACGCAGCAGTTCGCCGCATTACCCCATGGTCGTGCGAACAGTTGACCTAGCGAACACCTAGCGCAAACTGATCGACTTCTGTTTGTCAGCGGGGCGCGCCTACTATCGCCAGGAAACGCGAGGGGGTGCCAGGGTGATCGATGGGTGAGCACTAGGTAGTCAGTGAGTGAGCGCCGGGTGTCATCGTCGGTGTGTGTCTTGGTGTTTGTGGGTGTTTTTACTTTGGGAGAACTACAGATGACAGAGGGATGACAGGGGGAGAACTACAGATGACAGAGGGATGACAGGGGGAGAACTAAAAACACCAATACAACCTACCGTTACCAAATGTCAACTGAGAGCTAAATAAACTAAAGAAAAAGCTGGAAGGACAAAAGGAAGCTCCTAGTATGATAACCAATGGCACGCGATGCCATCAACCAAAAAGTAAAAAAGCATGAACAAAAAGAAATATAAAGCAGAGCAAGTCGGTCTTCTCTGGATGTTGACCGGGGAGAACATAGAAGGCGCAGAGATCTTCGCGAAACTGACAGACATTCCATCGAGGTTCTTTGAGAACCTAGAGATAATTCCTGACACGAAGGGAGGCGCCAAGTGAACGACACCATTGATAACGTCATGGCTGATCTCAACAGAGCGCGGCGCCAACACGCTGAAGCAGCTGATCGTTTAGAATTCGAGATAACGCGCGCCATCGGTCTCCTCATGGATATACAAGGAGAACGCGATCACATGGAGTTGTTACGCCAAGCAACTCTAGATTTCACTGTCGTAGAAAGGGCAACCAGATGAACGTTTTTATTTTAATATTAATCATTATCATGTGGTCAGCAATCGCAACCCTCATTATCAACCAATGAAAACTACAGCGAAAACAAAGAGCTCTGTTATTGTTGGCAACCTTAAAGCATGGCGAGC
>PBMI01000009.1 GCA_002722545.1 Opitutia bacterium
GGCAAAACCTATGCCTTGGCCCGGATCTTTTTGCGGTTGGTTGCCGAGGAAGGCGTGGAGGTGGGCAAGATTCTTACCGTCACTTTTACCACCGCGGCAACCGAGGAGTTGCGGGAACGCATCCGTGCTCTGCTCGTGGAGGCTCACGAAACTCTCCAGGAAGATCCCGAACCGGGAGAGGATCCTGCTTTTCTCAGGTTGAGAAACGAGGAGGAGGTCAAGGTCTCCAAGGAGGAATGCATCCGCAGGATCAAGCTGGCCATTACCTGTTTCGACGAGGCGATCATCAGTACGATCCATGGATTTTGCAGCCGGGTGCTTTCGGAAAATGCCTTGGAGACGGAATCCTTGTTCGAGGCGGAACTCGATCGGGAATCCGATAAAATGACCATGGAGGGCGTTCGGGAATATTGGCGTGAACGTTTTGCCTCGGCTCCACCGGTGGTGGCTGCCGCCGCTTCCACTGAAAAGCTCAAACCTGAAGATTTGGCCAAGTTCTTCAACAAGTTGCCTTCCACCCAAGAGTACCGGCTTGGTTTTGATGAAGAGGGCGCCTGCGATCTGGTTCGGACCAACTTGTTGGAGGCTTTTGATTCCTTGGTCGAGGCATGGAACGAGGGCCGGGAGGAATACGTGCATTTCGTGACCACCTGCTTGAAGAAAAACGTCAAACCATGCATCCATGTTGCAAAGCATTCTGAGATTCTCGACAAGACCCTCACGCATGGGGAGGTCTCGCCGACGGGTCTGGAAGTTTTGGAGGATATGCGGGCGTCGATTTTCAACCCGACCAAAGAGGACGTACCCATTCCAGTCTTTGCTCTCGAAGCGGATTCCTTTTGCGAGCTTCTCAGGCAATTCGGCCGGGCGGTGCGGGTTGATTGCGTAGGTTATTTGGAGGAGAAGATCGAGAAATGGAAGCGAGAGCGCGGGCTTCTTTCTTTTGACGATTTGCTAAGCCAAACCGCTCAGGCGGTGACGAGCGAAGGGGAGAGTGGGGTTGCCCTTCGCAAATCGCTGGGAGATGCATTCGACGCCGCCATGATCGATGAGTTTCAGGACACCGATCCCGTGCAGTTCAAGATTTTTCGGGAATTGTTCGGCAAAGAGAAAAAACATTGGCTCTACCTGATTGGAGACCCCAAGCAATCGATCTACCGTTTCCGGGGAGCCGATTTGGAAGCCTATTTCGATTTCGCGAAAAAAACCAACGCAGTCAAGTTCTCGCTCGATACCAATTTCCGGACCGTCACTCCTTTGGTCCGAGCGGTGAACGCCTTCTTTTCCAAGTCCCGAAATCCGTTTTTGCATGACGATCTTCCTTTTGAGGAAGTCAAACCGAACGTCAAGGGGAGCACGGACAAGGAAAAGGCTTTTCAAGAAGGGGGAAACTTCCCACCTCCCTTCGTGATCAGGGAGATGGAATGGGAAGGAGAAAAGGGCCCGACGAAACCCGAGATTCAGGAGGCCATCAGGCTCGACATGGCCAACGAAATTCATCGCCTGCTTCAGGTTGGATTCATCGGCGGACGCAAAATCAGGACCAATGACTTGGCGGTCCTCGTCCGGGGGAATTTCGAGGCGACGGAGGTGTGGAATTATTTTCGCAAGCGCGGATTGCCCGCCGTCGTTTTCACCGAAGTCAGTTTGTTTGACTCGGCCGAGGCCAAAGAACTCCTCTGGGTCCTCGAGGGCATCGTGGACTCGGGAAGCGAGCGCTCCATCAAACGGGCTTTGGCGACCGGTCTTTTGGGCAAGACGAGCAATGACTTTCAAGCCTGGCAGGATCAACCNGACGANTGGGCCGGTTGGGTCGGATATTTCCGCNATTGTCTCAAGACTTGGAGAAAGGAGGGAGTNTACGTCGCCTTGCGCGAGTTGTTCCGCAAGACCGGAGCAATCTCTCTGAATCTCAAGAGACCGGATGGAGAAAGACGGGTGACGAATTTNCTGCACTTGGCCGAGTCCCTGCACCAGGCCACTTCGAATAACCCNCTTTCCCCNTCNTCCTTGGTCGTCTGGTTNCGGACGCGNATGGANGATAGCGAAGACGCCGNTGACGAATATCAGTTGCGTCTCGANTCGGAGTCGGATGCCATCAGNATCCTNACGGTGCATAANTCAAANGGGTTGGAATACCCGGTTGTCTTTTTACCTTCCCTTTCGATGACCGCGGGAGCCAACGCCAAGGATTTCACTTANCATGCGGACGACGGCANTTTGGTGNTGGANCTCAAGGAGGTTGCCACGGANNTGGCGAAGGAAAAAGGAAAACNGGAGGATGGTCAGGAAGATGCNNGNGTCCTTTACGTNGGTCTTACCCGNGCTGCTTCCCGTTGTTATTTGTATCAAGCCCCTGTGCGCTTGTCCGAGGACGAAAGACCACCTGCCCAAACCCGCATCATGAGATCGTGGGTCGCGTCTTTGGAAAAGGAAGANGAGGGNGAGAATGCGGGANAGCGGACNAGCGGTGAAATCGGAGAGATCGTGCCCCGGTGGATCGATACGCATGACNTGTCGGACCAAGTGGAGTATCGTTCCTTCTCACCCGAGCAGGCCGAAGTGGATGAANNAATTCTCGGNGNNGCAGACGAAGACGCCGGGTCGGAAGNTCTCGANTCGGCCNAGTGGAANGCCAATCGNGGGATGCCGATGGGNTCGATCGTCTCTTCTTTCAGTGGTTTGGTCGAGCAGGTTGATTTCGACGGNCGNGACTTGGATGCCGAGCCTGAATCCGAGGAACGGCTCGAAAAGTCATCGGTCGATGAAAGCCTTCCTGCNATCTTCGAATTCGATGCCGGGGCTCATGCNGGTACTTTCATGCATGACGTTTTCGAGCACCTGGAGTTCACTGATCCCACTTCTTGGGATGAGTTCATCGAGAAGAAATTAAGCGACCATAATTATGAGNCCAAGGACTGGACCGGAACGATNAGGGGAATGNTCGAGCAGGTCATGGGGACGGAACTTGAACCGGGTTTGGTTTTGCAGTCTTTGGAGAGAAAAGACCGGATGGAGGAAATGGAATTTTACTTCCCCGTACATCCCGGGTTCCTGCCGGAACTTGCCTCNGCCTTACCGGAGGNTTGTTTGCTCAGGCGCTACCTTGAGGGAGTCGGCAAGAGCGAAAAACACAGGATCTCTTCCGACGGATACCTCAAGGGCTTGGTCGATTTGATCTTNCGGGCCNATGGGAANCANTANGTNCTGGACTGGAAGTCGAACAAACTNAACGGNCGTCCGGATGGGTTCGGTTCGGCCCAAATCGAGCGCGAGATGCTCGATCACCANTACGTNNTGCAGTATCATCTTTACGTGGTNGCCACCCACCGNTTCCTGCAAAGCCGATTGNCGGATTATTCNTANGAAGAANATTTCGGNGGCGTTTACTACCTTTTTANNCGNGGNATGCAAATTGGTTCGCANAGCGGANTNTTCCGNGATCGTCCCGACNTTTCCGTCATCGAGNCCCTCGATCAATTTCTTGNCCAAGCAAAATGAAGAAGAAGGANCAGGAAGAACAAAATTGGGAACTNCGCGAACTNGGNCGGGCGATTGCTTCCTTTTTCGAACGNNGGGAATCTTCCGAAGGCGCCAAGANCTTGGGCGAGTTGACCGGNAAGCTTGCTCAAAAGGCAGGGGAGGGAGCCAGTCACCTNACCCCCGGNGAGGTNTNGGCGATCAACCCCGANNNNCNNTCNTTTGNCCCAATCGGCAANGAGGAAGCNGGNCTTCCGCTCGTNTTGANCNNGGNNGNNCATCTTTACTTCAGGCGNCATTTCGANTACGAGAGGCAGATTGCCCGNGCCCTNGCCNTGCGGGTTGCCCGTCCATCGGTCGATCCCGATCCGGCCGCCCTTGATTTCTTTCGTCAAGCCCTTGCCCCGCAAGTCGACGAACATCAGGCCTTGGCTGTTGGGGTTGCCATGCGAAAAGATCTCCTTCTTCTTACGGGTGGTCCGGGTACGGGTAAGACCCGCACCATCGTGATCATGCTTGCGGCTTTGCTTCAGGCCAAACCGAAGTTGCGTGTCGCATTGGCCGCTCCGACGGGCAAGGCTGCTTTTCGGATGCGCGAATCGGTCCTTCAAACCATGGATGCCCTCGATTTGCCTGACGACATTCGGGCTGCTTTGGTTGATTGCGCCGAAGCCACCACTTTGCATCGTCTCCTCGGTTGGCAGCCCGGATCGGTTGATTTCAAATGGAACGCCAAGAACACTTTGCTTCACGACCTGGTGATTTTGGACGAAGCCTCCATGGTCGACCTTCCGATGATGGCGAAATTCTGCGCGGCTCTTCGGGACGAAGCCAAACTCGTCTTGGTGGGGGACTCGGACCAGTTGGCTCCCGTGCAGGGTGGACCGGTGTTCAATGGCCTGGTTCGGGCCTATGAGCCCAATCGTTTTTCCAAACCCGACTTGGCCGGGTTGGCAAACTATTCTTCCTTGGGAGAGGAAGCGGGCCCCGATGACCGTTTCTCCGGTACCTTTGTGTCCCTTGCCATTTCCCATCGGCGGGAAGGCAGTCCGGCCGCTTCCATTTTGGGCGACTTATGCGATGCGATCCGGGACGGAAAGGGCGAATCCGCCCTCAAGATCGTTCGGGAATCAAACGATGACTGCATCCGCTTGATCGAATCCCTCGGTTCCGATCAGGTGGATTCTACCCTCGAGGCCGAGTTTCAATCTCTTTCGGAGGCATCCGACCCGCAGTCCGCCCTTGCGGCTTTGGCGAACTTTCGCGTTCTGTGCGCTCATAAAAAAGGCCGTTATGGCGTTGAGTCATGGAATCGGAGAACGGTAGGGCTTCTTTCCTCAGAGGAGGATCGGCCGAGTCCGATCGTCGTCGGAGTGAACGATTACGTAGTCCACCTCTTCAACGGGGACGACGGAATCATACTCGGCAAGAAAGCTCATTTTGCCGGAGAAGGAGGAATACGCGAAGTCGTGGTCTCGCGATTGCCCGGGCATTCGCCCTGTTATGCGACCACCATCCACAGAAGTCAGGGATCGGAGTACGAGAAAGTCATGATCGTTCTTCCTCATGAGGAATCCAAGCTCCTGACCCGTGAACTTCTTTACGTCGCGGCGAGTCGGGCCAAGCGGAAAATTACCTTGGTGGGCGACCCCAAGGCCTTCCTGGCCGCCGTCGCGAACCAGGATTCTTCCCGCTCCGGAGTTGCCCGCCTGTTCGAGAAGGAAAGGGAGAGCTTGACCCATGAGCAAGCCTAGCGACTCCTACCGAATCCTGCACACTGCGGACTGGCATCTGGGCAAGACCCTGGAGGGCCAGACCAGAGAGGACGAACATGATCTGTTCCTTGCCTGGTTGCTTGACCGGGTAAGCGAATTGGAAGTGGATGCAGTGCTCGTGGCGGGTGACGTGTTCGACAGTGGGATGCCCCCTCAAACCGCCGTTCACCGGTATTTTGAATTTGTTTCCAAACTAAGGGAGAGGGGAGAATGCAAGCTCGTTGTGATCGGAGGAAATCACGATTCGGCTAACCAATTGGAAGCTCCCGTTCCGGTTCTCGAGTGTCTCGGGGCCCGGGTGGATGGAAGAGTCAAAGAGGACCCCAAGGAACGTATTCTTTTACTGCCCGATTCGGAAAAGCCTCGGGTAGCGGTCGCGATGGTTCCCTTCCTTCGCGATGCGGACATCCGCAAGGGTAGGGCGGGAGAGACCCCGGATGAAATTCGCAAAAGTCTGGCCGAGGGGATCAAGAAAAAATACGAGGAGTGCGCCCAAGCTTTGGACGGCTTGTCGTGCCCGGCTTTGGCCACGGGTCACTTGACGGTCACCGGTATGCGTTCCTCCGACAGCGAACGGGCCATTATCGGTGGCTTGGGAGACGTCTCGCATAAGGTTTTCCCGGAGCGCTTCGGATACGTTGCCTTAGGGCATCTCCATCGTCCACAAAGCCCGGACGAAGGACGCGCGCGCTATTCGGGTTCGCCCATTCCCCTTAGTTTCAGCGAGGCGAAGGATGAGAAGGAAGTAAGGATACTGGACGTTGCTCCGGATGGCATCCAAGACTTTTCCGTGTCCATTCCCCAGTTCCGTAATCTCGTTCAATTGAAAGTTTCCTTCGATGAACTTGAAGCTCGAATTAAGGAGTTTTCCGAGGATACGGCCGATCTTACTACCTGGGTCGAGGTGGTGGTCGAGGGAGCGGTTTTCGGTGACGAATTGTCCAGTCGGGTTCGTGAACTTGCGGAGGGAAAGGACTTCGAGATTCTCAAAGTCGTCCGTGTCAAGGCAGAGAACGAGGAGGGCGGGGCAGTCTTGGCGGAGGGAGAGGACTATGAGTTCGTTCTCGATCACCCGGATCAGGTGTTCGAACGTTTGCTTGATCAAAAAGAAGTAACCGATCAGGCGGAGCGCGAAAGGCTGAAGGTTCTTTTTGGCCAAGTCGTTGGTTTGGTTGAGCAGGCGGAGGGAGGAGCCGAGTGAAGATCCTAAAGATCAGACTACGAAATTTGAATTCCCTCAAAGGGGATCAGGAAGTGAACTTGGACGAGGAGCCCTTTGCCAGTTCGGGTCTGTTTGCCATCGTCGGACGGACGGGAGCGGGCAAGACGACTTTGCTCGATGCGGTTACTCTGGCCTTGTATGGAAAGGTCGCCCGCTACGGAGGAGACAAGCCCGAGAACGTGTTGAACCGGGAGTGCGGCGAATGTTCGGCGGAGGTAGAGTTCATGTTGCCTTCGGGTAAGTTCCGGGCGACTTGGGAGATGAGGAGGGCCCGTGGCAAGCCGGACGGAGCTCTTCAGTCACCCAAGCGCTATGTGTACGATGGCGAAGACAATCCGATTGCTGAACAGATCAACGAGGCGAATGCGAGGATCGTCGAACTTACGGGGTTGGATTACGAACGTTTTCTTCGGAGCGCCATGTTGGCCCAAGGAGACTTTGATCGATTTCTTTCCGCCAAACCGACTGAGAGATCGGAATTGCTCGAGGCCTTGACCGGCACCTCGATTTATTCACGGATCGGGGAAGAGACCTTCGGTGAGGCAAAGCGAAAAGAAGAGAAAATCGAGCGCTTGGAAGATGCGTGGAAGTCCATTGAGATCATGTCTTCCGAGCAAAGGGCGCAGTCCGAGTCCAATTTGAATGGCTTTGTGGAAAAAGAAAAGCTTTTGGATGAAAGAAGGAAGAAGGACTTGGAGGTGCATGGGGAAATTCCGGATCTTAAAAACGCCAGAAAAGAAAAGTCCGATGCAGAGGCCGAGATCAAGAAAATCGAGGAAAGCTTTCGTTTGGCCAAGGAGGATTTCGAGAAGCTGGCCAGGCATGAAACGGCTCAACCTTTTGCCGATGAGTTGGCGAGGTATGATCAGGCGAAAAAGAACCATCGAGCGGCTGCAGTCTCTCTGAAGGATGCCGTTGATTGCCGGACCCGTGCGAGCAAAGAATTTAATGCAGCCACCGAATCCTACCGGACGGGCTTAAAGGGAAGGATTGAAGGAATCGGCAAGGAACTCGTTGTTTTGACGGATTCGATCAAAGTGGATCAAGAAAAGGTTAAGGACTCCAAAAAATGGCTTGATGGTAGGAAAGCCGACCTCCAGTTGGTCGAACAGGAGACCGACCTGCTGCGTGGGCTCGATCGTTTGACGCAACTCAGGTTTGATGTATCCCAAAAAAAGGAAAGTTGGATGGAAGTTGCCACCCGTTTTGTTCCGGAAAATTTTGATAAGGCAACCGATGAAGAATCCATCGAGAAGATTCGTCCTCTTCTTTTGGAAAGAATGCAGACGGAGGGCGTGAAACTCGAAGAAGAGAGAAAACAAGTGGAGCAGGAATTGAAATTGAAGGAAGACCACTTGGAGAAATCCAGGCGTTTGGCGGATATGGATCAACATCGTCACATGCTCGTTGAAGGAGATCCCTGTCCCCTCTGCGGTTCGGTCGAACATCCCTATGCTGGCGGAGCCCCGGATCCGGGCATGGAGGAAATAGTCGAATCCAAAAGAAAAACCGAGGAGGCTCTCAAGCAAGCTTCGGAACGGGAAAGGTCTTTCAACTTCTCCAGGGATAAAGTTCTGGAAAGAGAAAAGGAAATGAGCGATGCCCTTGAGGCTGCGAAGAAGAAGGAAAAGGAACTTGGCTCTGTTTTGGCCGCTTTCGAGATTACTTTGCAGCCGGCGGGAGGAGAATCCGACCTTGAGAAAAGCTTGAAGGAAAGGACGTCCATCTACCGAACAAAACTTGGTGAGGTGGAAGCCTTGGAGGCGAAGGTTGGAAAGAACGAAGTCCGATTGGCTCCTTTGGGGGAAGAACTTGAACAAAGAAAAACATCGCTCGACTCTTTGCCTGCACCGCCGGAAGAATCGATCGATTGCGGGTCCGAATCGTCCAATCTCGAAGGAGTTCGACAAGCGTATGAAAGGACCAGGGATCAATCGAATCTCGCCCATGCGACCTTGAAGGAGAGGGACTCGAGAGAAAAGCAATTGCAGATCGAAGCAGAGACTTCGGGGAATGCCCTGCAGGAAAGGATCAAAGACTCGACCTTTGCCTCCGTGGAGTCTTTGGTTGAGGCGAAGTTGCCCGATGAGAAGGCTCGGGAAATCAAGTTGAATAAGGAAGGCTTGGAGAAGAGTCGAATCGAGGCGAAAACGAAAAGGGCAGTTGCGGATTCGGCCATTGTTGAATTAGTGAAGAAAAAGATACCCGAGGGAGAAGACGCGGAAAAATTCCTCGTAGCTTTTCGCGAGCTTGAGGAGTCACTGAAACGACTCAGGATCGATCAGCATGACTTGAGAAAATCATTGTCCGCCGACGATGAGAACAAAAGAGCGGCCGAGGAGAAAAAAAAGCATTGGGAAGAGGAAGTAAAAGCATTGGAAGATTGGAGAAAGCTCCGGGAGTTGATCGGCTCGGCCGATGGCAAAAAATTCCGCACCTTCGCCCAAGCCCTTTCGCTAAGCGCTCTGGTGGGGAAGGCCAACCGGCATTTGAGGAAACTCGCTCCGCGCTACGAGATCGAGGTCGATCAAAAGGAGAGCCTTGGTTTGCAAGTCCAGGATCTGAACGAGGCAGGTGCGGTACGTCCTGTCTCCAGTCTTTCGGGTGGCGAAAAATTTCTCGCCAGCTTGGCGATGGCGTTGGGCTTGTCGGATTTGGCGAGCAAGAACGTCTCGATCGAGACGCTCTTCATCGACGAGGGATTCGGAACGTTGGATGCGGAGTATTTGGAGGAGGCAATCAACGTGTTGGAAAGCCTCAAACATCAAAGCAAGACGGTCGGCATAATCTCACACGTCGAGTTGCTCAAGGAGCGCATTACCACTCAAGTGATCGTCCGGAGCCAACCCGGGGGAGCCAGCAGACTGGATATCCGGCCCAAGCTTGCGGATTAGTTTTTCCAAAGGAATGAAACTTTCGGGAGACTTGAAAATTCCTTTTTCCGACGGTGGGTGAGTTAAGACTCGCAAATGAGTCCCGCTCCCCCAACTTGAAGGAATGAAAACTTTTATCTTTCTTGTCGGTTTGTTTTTTGCCCTCGTCGGTTCAACCCCGACTTCTTTGGCCGAAGACTGGCCGGCTTGGCGAGGGGTTCTGGGGGATGGGACGGTGAATGATACAAAGGCCCCGGTGAAATGGAGTTTGCCCGAAAACCTGGTTTGGAAGGTTGCTGTTCCCGGCAAGGGGCATGCTTCCCCGATCATCCTGGGGGACCGGATATACTTGGTCACCGCAATGGAGGAAGAACAGACCAGAGATCTGATTTGTCTCGACCGGGCGACCGGAAAGAAGCTTTGGAGCAAGGTCGTGTTGAGGTCTCCCTTCGAGGGGGTTCACCGTTTGAACAGTCGGGCATCTAGTACTCCTTCCTCGGATGGGGAACGTATTTACCTGAGCTTTCTCGATCGTGATAAGATGTTTGTGGCGGCCTACGATCTTGATGGGAATAAGATCTGGGTAGTACGTCCCGGGGGCTTTTCGAGTGTGCATGGATATTGTTCATCTCCGGTTCTTTGGAAGGACAAGGTGATCGTAAACGGTGATCATGATGGTCCTGGATATCTAGTGGCTTTGGACAAGAAGACGGGCAAGACGATTTGGAAGACCGACCGGCCCAATAACACCCGTAGTTATTGCACGCCTTTGATTCGTACCATCGATGGGCGTAACCAACTTATCCTCTCCGGGAGCCTCTGCGTGGCCAGCTACGATCCGGATACGGGCAAACAGCATTGGATAAGCGACGGACCGACTCAGCAGTACGTCGCTTCCCTCGTCTACAACGGGGACCTGCTCTTCATGACCTGCGGTTTCCCCAAGCGTTTCATGCAGGCCATCCGGCCGGACGGGACGGGCAACGTGACCAAGACCCACGTGGTGTGGGAAACCACCAAGGGCTGTTCCTACGTGCCGAGTCCGGTTGCGATCGGTCCCTACTTCGTGGTGGTGGCGGACAATGGGGTGGCCAGTTGTTTTGTCGCCAAGACCGGTGAGCGGTTGTGGATGGAGCGTCTCAAGGGGGGGCACAGCGCATCTCTCCTCAAAGCGAACGGGTTGGTTTACTTTCTTTCCGACCGAGGGATCATGTCGGTGATCAAACCGGGAAAGGAATTCAAGTTGGTTGCCGAAAACACAGTCGGAGAGGAAACCATTGCCACTCCTGCCTTTTCAAAGGGTCGCCTCTTCGTACGAGGCGTGGACCATCTTTATTGTATCGGGGGCTGAAGTAGGATGCCACGATTAATCTCGTCTTCAGGTACAGAGAAAGTCAACGGCATCCTCGAGGGATAAGGTGATAATCAGGTTTTCCTCTTCGATGATTTCTTCGGAGAAACCTTCAGCCTGAGCCCAATTTCTCATGTAGGAGCCCCATTTGTTGCCATACAGGATGGGTTCGAAAACAGTGGAATCCGATGAAACGGAAACGACGTCCCCCCTTTTGTTCGACAACATCATGAAGCTGAAGGGTTGAGTTCTTTTCTCTTCGGAAAGAGTTACTTTCCTTTCCGAACATTTCGACCGGATGAAATCCGCTCTTACCTCGACCAAACTATCGAAGCCTGTTGGGTTTCCCGAGTCGCCGGGCGTTGTTTTTCCACGAAGTTCGCGAAGCGCAAGTTCAGATTTTTTTTCGGTTATCATGGTGATAAAAATCTATGAGCACTAAACGTGTAATTGCAAATTTTATTACCCTTTTTTTTGCTTGCCGAAGGGATGAATGCGCATTGCCCGGCTGGGAGTTCGGCCCGCTGAAGAATTAATCGCCCAACGCCTTATAACTTGAACTTCCGGAGGCAATCGATCACGAAGGCATAGGTGTGATGGTTGAGTTCATCCACACGAATATTGGCCCGTTTTTGCCCGAGGAATAGCCCTGTTTCCTCGCCTTCTCTGACAAGTTCCTCGACGAAATCATGAGCACCCCAGGATTTCAGCCAATGCCAATAGGAAGAACGGGTTCCGGGTTTGCATTCCAGAAGAACGTCCAGGTCGCAAAAGGCGCTGGCAAATAGAGTGGTGTCACGAAAAACGGTGATCGAGGAAGGAGGTTCGGACAGGACGGCTTCTATTTTGAGGATCATGGGAAAGCACAAGCGCTGCTTACCGGAACTCCATGCAATACGAAGGAATCCGAAATTGATTTGTTCTTTGGTTCGATCTGGTGGATGACTCTCAAAACATCACCCTTCTTTACTCCAAAGTCAAATAATGGAGCATGTCGAACCGATTGAGTAAGAGAGAACCACCTCGCTTTTTGACTCAGTTCGTCTAGGTTGTGAAACAATGTCCAAGAGGATAGCAGATGGGTGGGTTGGCTTTGTGAGTTTCAAGAACTCAAAAGACTGATGGCGAGCGGAAAGGGACACCTTGTAGCGGGCATGATCTTTGCCTTGGTCGGTTTGCATTTGTTTTCCCATTACTTTTACGTACCGACTTACTTGGACATGGTGATTTACGTTTCCCTTGCTCTGATGTTTTCGGTTTGGCCGGACGTGGACACCAAGTCGATCGGGCAAAAATTCTTTTACTCCGTTTTTTTTCTGACCGACTGCTATCTGATTTATCAAGAGCAGTACGAACTGGCCGCCTATCTCGGTCTCCTGATCATTTTACCAATCTTGGCCAAGCACAGGGGTTGGACTCATAGTGTCTGGGCGATGTTCCTCATTCCTTCCCCGCTTTTGCTCTATCCGGTGCTCAAGGGCGGGAGCCTCGACTCCTTCAACCTGTCGGGCGTTCCTTATTACGCATCCGCACTGACCGGGTATTTTTCCCACCTTCTTCTGGATGGGAAATTTACCCCTTGGAAATAAGAGCGAATCTGATCACCTATCGTGAGGAGGTCGGAGAATCCGTGTATCGTATGTCTTGCTTCCACAAAATCGAGACGGCAGGATCGGTTGGTGATCCATTGACTGCGTCTTGCCCAGATGCTTTTATTTAAGGATGAGGTCAAACTTCTATCAAATATTCAAAGTACTGAAGGACGGGATGTTTTTGTTTTTATTGGCTCCTCTGTTCTGTCTTGGGGAAAAGCTCCCTCGAGTTGGTGACCTGAAGACCGAAGTACTCTCCTACAAATCGGCCAGCGGAGAAACCGCCGAATATCAAACTGGTACTTTCTACGTTAAGGAAAATCGGAAAAACCAAAATAGTCGGGTCATTGGAATCGGTTTCTCCCGCTTCCCATCAACAAATTCGAAGGCTCCACCCATCTTCTTTTTACCCGGTGGACCGGGCAGCAGTTTTCTGGATAGCGTCCCTCCACGCCTTCATCGCAGTGGGGGACCGCTGCTTGCCGAAGAACTCCTTGGTCGTTGCGACTTGGTTTTCGTAGACCAACGTGGTTACAGCAAGCGGGGTTCCATGTTGGACGACCGGGCTTTCGAACAAGGTGTCGTCCGGCCAGATGCGACGCTTGAAGACCGAGTCGTGGAATTCAAGAGGTTTTCGCGCGAAGTCGTCGAGCGATATGGCAAAACTGATGTTGATCTGCGTGGATATTCTGTTCTCGAATGCGTGGAAGACGTCAACGAGTTACGTCAATTGCTCGGATACGAGAAGATTATCCTGCGCGGTCAGAGTTTTGGGAGTCAGTGGAGCTTTGGACTAATGAGAAAATACCCTGAAACGGTCGAACGGGCCTTGTTGACGGGAATTGAACCTCTGAATAACGGGTACGATATGCCATCCCATGTATTCAATGCAATCCGGAGGATATGGAAGTCGATTGACGAAGACCCCCGTTTCAAGCCCTACCTACCGCCCGGCGGAATGGAATTCGCCGCCGAGACCGTCATCAAACGATTGGAGACCGATCCCATAAAAATTTACTCCAAAGGGAAACCAAAACCCGTTCGAATCATCGTACCCGATGATTTTCCCTGGCGTGATCCGACCGCCATTTTGGAGCTGTATCATGGCCAATTAAAAAGATGGGAATCCCCTCGAATTCTTCGGGTTTTGCCTAGAACCTTGCTTCAACCTTTGATCGATTCCAGTCTTGGTACGACCGAAAAAAGACGCTGGAAACTATGGAATGATCCGGCGACCAGATACTTGTCACGATCAAATTTTGCTCCGCTCTTGGCCACTGCGGAAATTTGGCCCAGTCCGGACGTAGGCGACGATTTTCGGATTCCGGTGAGGTGCGAAGTCCCCGTGGTCTTCGTCAATGGTGATTGGGACACTAAAACTCCGGTAGAAAACATGTACGAAATCGCACCCTATTTCCCCAACGGACGACAAGTTGTAGTTCATCGGGCAGGGCACGGAACGATGAAACTTTCGACTAAGGAGCAACACCCCGAGTTCATTGAACGGCTCGTGAAATTTCTGAAGACAGGACAAATTCGAGGTCTTCCCGCAAGTGTAACCGTCCGTCCCTATCAGACTTTTCGTTCCCCTGATTTCGATCTGTAATCTCCAGTTTGCAGCTATTGACTTGGCCTTTTTTGCTGAGGGTCTTGATCGATCGAGGGAAACCGAAAAAAAAGTTCAATCAACTTACCAGCGAAATTTGATTTCCATTGATCATGCGAATTTTAAAAGAATTATGATCAAGACGCGGATGAAGTAGAAAACAGAATATTCTTGGGGGAAATTGTGATCCATCTTCCAGAGCTTCTCGTTTCATTCATTATGAAAAATAGTACGTACACATACAAATATTCTCACACTTCAATTCCATCCGCAGATCAGGACAGACTTGCTCATCAGTTTTTCCAGCTAGCTGCAATTTTGCTGCGACGAGATCGTGATTGATTAAATAAGTTTCCGTCGGATACGAAACCCCAGCATGCAAATTACTTCCGCATGAACATAAATAGAAGAAAAAATAGCGGCAAATCCTCCAAACACCTTTTTGGAATTGGCTTGGATTGCGATGATGGCCACAAACGCATTACGACTTCCGAAGACTTTTCAGTCATCGGAGGATCTGATGAAACTCACGCGAGAGTGTCCGAAACATTTATTAAAACCTTTGAATATTTTTCAGCCAAGAACAAAACTCTCGATGAAATTTCCAGCGAGAAACTTGCCGAATTACTGCGCAAAAACACACCTGAATGAGTTCTCCGCAACTTACTGACTTCCGTTCGGATCATCCTGAACTTACCATCAGATATAACTCCCTCGCTTTCACTGCTTTTTATCTCTCGAGCACTGCTTGACGTTCGTTGCGACTCACACTACTAATCGACCACTTTCTGAATGGTTTTTAATGCAAACTTATGATTTTAGTTGTCGGAGCATTTCTTGGCTTTTTTTCTGTTTTTTTTGGTGCCCACATCGAGCACACCCTTCGAGAACTCGTNTCCGAAGAACAGTANCGTCAACTCATGACCGGCATTCGGTACAATCAATTGAANTCCATAATCATTTGTTCTATCGGTCTTGCTGTCATATCGGGGNATGAACTATTAAANTCCCGNCTTTNACAATCCGCCGNCNACTTTTTTATCATCGGCACCCTGCTTTTCTGTTTCGGCATCTATGCCTCCATTTCTTTGAATTTACCGCAAGTTGTTTATTTTACGCCAGTTGGTGGTCTGACCATCATGGTGAGTTGGCTTCTCCTTTTTGTATTTGGCATCGCCGCCTCACTCAAAAAGTCGAACCGACTCGCCAAATCCAAGAAATCCCCCAACCCTTGACTTAGGTCTTCGGGGGTGGCTTGGTGGATAAATGATCAAATTTCTACCCTGCCTTCTCTGCCTTCTGCCTGCACATCTTTTTTGCGAAACGAAGAAAGAGGTCAGCGAACTGAGGGTTCTTTCCTACAATGTCTGGTACGGTTTTACCAAACAGCCGGAACGTAAGAAGAAAGTAATCGAATACGTAAAATCATTGAAACCCGATATCGTTTCCCTTCAAGAGCTCAATTCCTACACGGAAGAGAAACTTGCCGAAGACGCCCTTGCCTGGGGGCACCCCCACAGTGCGTTGCTGAAGACGGGAGGCTTTCCCACGGGTATCACCTCCCGTTTCCCGATCAAGGAGATTTCCCGCACGTTGGAGGGCTACCACCATGGAATGCTTTCATGCAAAACCGGAGGGGTTCGGGTATACGTAGCCCATCTCCATCCCGGGCACTGGAAAATCAGGCACGGCGAAGTGGATTTGCTTACCCGCGAATTGGCCAAGTGGGATCCGTCGGAAAAAATTCTTTTGGCGGGCGACTTCAATACCTTCTCGCCGAAGGATCGTGAGCAATATGAAAAGACTCCGGACATCGTTCCTTTTTTTCGTCGGTTGGACAAGCGTTGGAAGAGCAACCGGAACCTCCGTGACGACCAATTGGACTACACCCATCTCGAGAAAATCGAAAAGGCAGGGTACCTTGACTTGGTCGCAGGAAAGAGAACCCGCTTTTTAGGGACTTTTCCTACGAAGAACCGACCGGGGGAGGACAATGGGCCTTCCCGTAGGCTGGATTATTTCTTTGCCAACCGATCTTTGGCCTCACTCTGCAAGTCGGCCGTCTGCCTGGTGAACGAAAAAACCTCCTACCTTTCCGATCATTACCCGGTCTTGGCCGTCTTCTCGCTAGAGGATTCCCAATCCAAGCACGAGAAGAAATAAGACGAAAGTTTGGGGCGATCCTCTTACCTTCCCCATGAACTTATGCCGGAAGGCTCGTGTAGCGGATTGTTGACTCCTCCCTGCGAGGATGGTTTCGTCGGAAGATGAAAAGTTTGGTTTTGTTGTTCGCTCCTTGGCTTTGTTTGGCCGCGGAGAAAGTCGACCGTCCAAACTTTCATGACCCAATTGAATTAGAGCGGATCATCGCAGAGGCCGTTCAGTTGCAAGCCGTCAAGAAAGCGGATGGAGACTGGCAATATTTCAAGCCCCTTGAGTTCGCACCCTACCAAGGAAGTGGCTGGGGAGTGGTTTTCCACGAAAATAAAAAAGTCCGTATTTTGGCCCAATTCGCGAATGGGAAAGTGAATGGGTTTTCCTTTTCCTGCTACCCAAGTGGGCAAGCGATGGCGGAAGCAAACGTCAAAGAAGGAAAGCCGGAGGGACTTCAAGTGCTTTGGTACGAAAAAGGCCGGAAAAAATCGGAATCAAATTTTAAGGATGGAAGGCAGGATGGGCTTTCGACTTTTTGGTATGAGAATGGCCGGAAGAAAGCCGAATTCAATTACCTGGATGGCAAGTACGACGGGCATTCGACCGATTGGTACGAGAACGGACTCAAGAAGGAGGATGCGAATTGGCGGGAAGACAAACGAAGCGGTCGGACCACAAAATGGTTCGAGAGTGGACAAATGTCATCGCAAGAAACCTACGGGGACGGCAAGTTGCATGGGCTTTCGACTCTGTGGTACGAGAGTGGGTTGAAAAAAGAAGCAACGAGTTGGATGGAAGGAAAAAAGAATGGGCTTTCCACCATATGGAGCCAAAAAGGGGAGAGGGTTGAAGCAAACTGGGTAGGCGGAAAGCAAGATGGCCTAGTGACCACATGGGACCAAAATGGTCGCAAAAGTTCGGAAGCAAACTTTGCAAACGGAAGGCAGGAAGGGCTCTTTACCTTTTGGTATGAGAACGGACAAAAAAAAGAGGTCTCGATCTTCAAAGATGGATGGCGCGATGGGCTCATGGTTTCGTGGTACGAGAACGGGCTCAGGCAATCGAGAACCAATTGGAGGAAAGGAAAGTACCATGGACTTGCGACGCGGTGGTATGAAAACGGAGAGATGGGGCAATCAACCTACGAGAGCGGAAAGCAAGTGGGACTTTCGACTGGCTGGTACGAAAATGGATGGAAGAAATGGGAGTCAAACTGGAAAGACGGAGAACGAAACGGGCGAACGACCAAATGGTACGCGAACGGCCAAAAGAGTTTGGAAGAAAACCACAAGAACGGAAAGTTGGTGTCTGCCGTTGCCTGGAAACGCAATGGAGAAAAATGTCTCGTCACCCGCGTAAAGGACGGCAACGGGGTTTACGCTTGGTACGACGAGGACGGGACGGAAAGCTTTCGTATCTTCTTCAAGAATGGCCAACGAGTCAACTGACCTCCTCAACACCCCAAGCCCTTGACCCTTGACCTAAGAGGCGCTTGGATCGGGGAATGAAAGCTATGCTGTTTGCTCTTTTACTTTTTCCTGTTCATGTATGGGAGCTTTGACCGGTCGTCCTAGATTCCGCCTGTACCAATTAATCCGCCCAAATTCATGCAAAAAAAGTTTTCGCTTTTTCCTCGATGGTCGTTCCCCCTCCTGACCGCGTTGCTTGTCACGCCGCTTGTCGCTGAAGAAAAGGACGACAACGCATCCGTGCCCGCCGGGCATTCCGCACATGGAGAAGCGTTCGACGAGGGGCCGCGCCAACGGGCTTATCTCATGAAGGGCATGCCCAAGGTAGACTTTCCCGTGACCACAAAAAAGCCCAAGTGCCAAGCTTTCTTCAACCAGGGACTGGGTCAACTTCACGGTTTTTGGAACCTGGAGGCCGAGCGCTCCTTCCGTCAGGCCGCCGTCATCGACCCCAACTGCACCATGGCCTACTGGGGCATGGCTCGGGCCAATTTGGGCAACGAGAAACGGGGCCAAGGTTTCATTGCCGAGGCGGTCAAGCGCAAGGGATCGGCTTCGCCCAGGGAGGTCAAGCACGTGGATTCTTTGGCCAAGTACTTCAACACGCCCAAGGAGAAAAAGACCGAGCGGGCGGAAGCCTACGCCAAGGCCCTTGAAGAGATTCTTTACGAGTTTCCCGACGACCTGGAGACCCGGGCCCTGTTGACCTACCAGTTCTGGGCCAACTCACGCAACGGGGTGAAGATCCAAAGCCATGAGGCGGTGGACGCTCTTCTCCAAGGGGTCTTCAAAGTGAACCCGATCCATCCTGCCCACCACTACCGCATTCACCTTTGGGACTACAAACGGGCTGGCCGGGCGGTGGATTCAGCCGCCGTCTGCGGGCAAACAGCACCCGGCATCGCTCACATGTGGCACATGTCAGGCCACATCTACTCCAAGCTCAAGCGCTTCCATGACGCCACCCGGAGTCAGGAAGCCTCCGCCCGCATCGACCACGCCTACATGGTGAAGGACCGTGTTATGCCGGACCAAATTCACAACTACGCTCATAACAATGAATGGCTATGCCGTAACCTTGCCACCATTGGCCGGGTGAGGGAGGCCGTGGCCCTTGCCCGCAACATGATTTCTCTTCCCCGTCACCCCGAATACAACACCCTCGCCAAACGGGGCGGAAGCGCTTCGCACGGCCACCGCCGTCTTCTTTCCACCCTCGAGCAATTCGAGCTGTGGGAGGAACTGGCCGACCTCTGCGAATCGGGCGAACTCGAAGCCTTGGAGGATATCAACGAAAGCCGACGCCGTCTCCAGCTTCTTGGTGTTGCTCATTTCAAGAACGGTCGCTTGAAAAAAGGGGAAGAAGTCATCGCCCGCATACGCCCCATGTTGGAAAGCAAGCTTCCACCCAAGCCCAAGAAAACCGCCGAGGCTTCGAAGGAGAAAACCAAAGTCTCGAAGGGAAAGCCCGACGATCAAAATGCCACGGTCGTTGCCGAAAAAACCCCCGACACTTCGAACGAGAAGAAGAAAAAGCCCGACCCCAAGGAAGTGGCCGTCGCCAAGAAGAAGGCCGAGGAACGCAAGAAGGAGGAAGCCAAGGAGAAGAAGCGCATCACTTTTGCCAAGAATGCCCTTGCTGAACTCAAGGTTCATCAGCTCCTCGCCCTAGGGAAAGAGAAAGAAGCCAAGGAAGCCGTCGCCGCTGCCAAAAGCATGAACAAAGTCCGCCGGGCCCAAGCCTATCTTGCCGTTGGTCAAAAGGAAGAAGCCGCCAAATTAGCAGCTTCTTTGGTGGCCAAACCTCCGCAGTCGGCTTTGCCCGCCGCCCAAGCCGCGTATCTTCTCAACGCTGCCGGCAAACCGAAGGAAGCCGACAAAGCCTTCGGCCAACTTCGCGAACTCGGCCAAGCCGTTGACCTTTCCACCCCGGTCTTCTCCCGCCTCGCTCCCATCGCCGAACGCCTCGGTTTGCCCGAGGACTGGCGTCTCAAGCTTAAGCCAAACCCCGACGATCCCGCCGAACACCCGTTTCCCGACCTCGACACCCTCGGACCCTTCCGTTGGAAACCCGCTCCGGCCTCTTCGTGGAAACTTCCCGATTCCACCGGCAAGCGCCTCTCGCTCGCCGACTACCAAGGCCGCCCCGTCGTGGTGGTTTTCTACCTCGGTTTCGGTTGTCTCCATTGCGTCGAGCAACTTCAGGCCCTCGTGCCCAAGATGGACGCCTTTCGGGAAGCGGGCTTGGAAATCGTCGCGATCAGTACGGAGTCCAAACCTGAACTCTCCCAAGCTCTCGCCGCCTACGAAAAGGGTGGTGACGCCATTCCCTTTCCCCTCGTTGCCGACCCCAAACTCGCCACCTTTCGAGCCTACCGGGCCTACGACGATTTCGAAAAAGTTCCCCTCCACGGGACCTTCCTCGTCGACGCCTCCGGCGACGTTCGCTGGCAGGACGTCGGTCACGAACCCTTCAC
>PBMI01000010.1 GCA_002722545.1 Opitutia bacterium
GGCGTACGGAATGGTTATAGCCGAGGCAATGAGCCTGGGGATTCCAGTTGCTTGCTCTAATCAATGCGGTGCATCAAAAGACGTGTCTTGCGATTATGGCAAAACCTTGGATTACGATTCAACGGATTCGGAGTGGGCTGATTGCGTAGCTTCGGTTCTAGATGCAGGGCGACCGGAGAAACCTTTTCAAAGAAGTTGGAAAGATGCCTGCCTGGAATACTGCAAAATATACCAAGAACTGAAACCGAGCCACTCATGACGAGAAAAAGGAGACGTTGGTTGGTTCTTTCTCACTGCTACAACATGGATGGCAGAGCAGCAAGCCAGACTATCACCGATAAGATGCCCTTCCTTCTGGAGCGAGGAATAGAACCTGTTATCGTAAGTGCACTAACCGGAGAAAAAGACGAACTGCTTGAACATCATCAGGTTACCAGTTTAGCACCAAGTGGACTGAAATTCGAGCTCAGACATTTGGTCAGGAGTAAAATCCGGAACGTTTTCCTCAGAAAGGTCGTAAAACTCTCCACTAGCCTCTTGATACTGTTTCCTTATCTCTTGGAGAAACTATTCGTTCGACTCGACAGCCATTGGTCTTGGGCATTCACTGCATACTTCAAGAGCATGAAGTTGATCAAGTCCAAGGAATTCGAACTGATTTACAGCACGGGAGGAGCTCACTGTGCCCATCACGCTGCCTGGATGCTGAAAAAAAAGATTGGATTACCTTGGATAGCGGAGGTCCATGACCCCATGTATAATGACTCTTGGCCGAGCAATGCAAAAACCAAATGGTCAAGAAAGCTTGAAGAAAGAATATGCCAGAAGGCCGATTTGGTTTGGTGGTTCACCAATAAAGCGAAAGAACGTGCATTGCATAGAAACCCTTCCCTCAAGGAAAAAGGGCATGTCGTCATCCCAGGTTGCGAATGCCCTGAGTTCTCAGATGTTTATCGGAAAAATGAGTTTTTTGACATAGGGCACTTTGGCTCGTTGCACGAAAGCAGAAACCTTGTTCCTTTGATCAAGGCAATGTCGGAGAACAGTAAAAGAGATGAATCCTTCGCTTCAAAAACTCGGCTTCACGTTTATGGTGGCCACCTCGACTCTTTTTCAAAAGCAGCTGTTGAAGAAGAAGGGCTAGAGGATATGATCATTGAACATGGCAGGTTGGAAAAAGATTTAGCTACGGGCAAAAGCGGTCGCCAACAAGTGCTTGATGCGATGCGATGTTCCGACTTGCTCGTTTTGGTTCACGGTGAAAACCCGGACTGTGAAGAGTATATCCCATCGAAGCTGTACGAATACCTGTGGGCCCAAAGACCCGTCCTGGGCATCATATGGAGAAACAACCTTCTTGAGAAAGTCATTATTGAGCAAGGACATGAACATGCTTCAACTGATCAATCTAATTTGATTTCCGAGCTGCTTTTTAAAAATTTCAGCAAATGGAGTTCTTCGACTGGCCTTCCAGACACAGGGAGAGCTTCTCCGTTCACCACAGAAGAAGCGGTTTTGCGAATACTGTCTCTGGTAGACGATCAAATGGAACCCACCGCCCAAAGCTTTAAATGAAACTTCTATACAGTGTAATCATAATCAGTCACAACAATTTCGAAAACACGACCCACGGAGCACTAGAAAGTCTAGCCCGTGACGAAAAAGGTGACGAGTTGAGGGAGGTGATCGTAATAGACAACGGATCCGACGACTTAACTTGCGATCAACTCAGGCAAGTCCATTTACCTTCTTTCAAGCCGAGGTTAATTTTTAATGAATCGAACCTCGGCTTCCCTAAGGCAGTCAACATAGGGGTTAAAGAGGCGAAAGGACAATACTTGATTCTCCTAAACAGCGATACGAGGGTAATGCCCGGAGCAATGCTCAAGCTCGTGCGAGAACTTGAGGAGAACCCCGATTACGGAGCGATTTCCCCTGTTACCAATTCCGCAGGAAACGAGCAGCATATATTGATGCACGATGATGAGCCTGAAAAGATTTTGAAGTCCGCCAAGAACTGGACACAAAACGCCTGTCCTAATCTTCTTATTTCCCAAAGGCTTGATTTTTGTTGCGTCGCAATTTCAAAACAAACTTTTGGTAAAATCGGTCTTTTGGACGAAGATTTTTCTCCAGGATACTTTGAAGATTTCGATTACTGCATTCGCCTAACCAATAACAACTTGAAGATGGGTGTGCTCGAGACAGCCTTTGTTTACCATGAAGGTGGTGCTTCTTTTTCGGAAAAACCCAAATCCACAAGAGAATTAATCAAGACCAATAAAAAGAAGATTATCAAAAAACACAGTGGAATTACCTTTTTACACAGAAGGGATTGCAACTTGGATGCGATGAAGAGTTACCATACTCAATTAAAGGATTCGCTTGATCTTGCCTATCCGTTTTTCAAGCGTGTCAACCTAGCCTCCACCGATAGTCCCAAAGGTTGGTTCAAGAAGAAAAAATATACTGACAGACTACTTTCTCTTACAAAAGAAATTGCCGATGATCTCATTCTCTTAAATGAACCGGTCCAAAAAGAAATAGATGAAGTTTACAAGACATTGATTAGAAAACCCGAACTTTCTGACTACAACGGTTCTCAGAATCGCAGCGAGTTCCTCCTAACTTTGCTCTACCTCGATCACCGAATTCGTGAAATCGAAGAGAATGTCGTGTCATTTCTTGAGATTGGAGCATTTAAAGGATTGTGGGCAATTGCCCTTGGGATACTCTGCAGGAAGCATGGCAAGACCCCCCTCTATGTTACGGCGACCTGGATGAAGCATAACCCTGAAAACGAAGATCTGATCAGGGTCTGCCAAAGAATGAAGTCCGATGGCTTTTTATCGGCAAAGATCATTGATGGAGACTCCGCGAATCCCGCCATAGTTGAAGCTGTTCACAAAGCTCGAAACTCTTACGACTTCGTTCTCATTGATGCGGATCACTCGTTGGACGCAGTCAAGAAGGACATCAGTAACTATGCTCATCTTGCTGCTGAAGTGTTGCTTTTTCATGATGTCGTTACGAAAAAATGTGGGGTTGGAAAGGCAATCGAAAGTTCAGGAATTGGGCTCCATTACGTTATTTCACGTGGAACGCAAATGGGAATAGGGTTGGTCGATCAACGGTTGACTCCGTCCAGGCACAGCAAGATATCAAAGGCGCACTGGTTGTGAGCATGGATTGCTTTGAATTAGGACTGTTCTGCAAGTCTTTTGCCGACGACCTGGACAGATTCAAAAATTTGATTGATAGCATAGATCGATACAACACTGAAAAACTCCCTTTTTTCGTATCGGTACCGGAATCTGATCTCGAGTTATTCAAACCCCTGCTTTCACAAAGTTCATATGTAAATCTTTTGACTGATGAAGACCTGCTAACCCAATCCAATGCTCTAGGCGAAAGCAGACAGAAAAGTTATTCGGGAAGTCTTTTGCAGCAAATCATTAAAGTTGCGTTTGGGATAATGGGAAACGTGTCACGTTACGTCGTCATCGATTCGGATTCTTTTTTTATTCGACCTTTTGGAAAAAAAGATTTCCTGAGTGAAGATGGAACACCAGTGACCATCATGCATAAATGCGAAGACCTTCTTGGTTTTTGCGAGGCAAATGGGATGCATTTCGTTCACACCAATTACGAGAAGGAAAGAATAAAGCTACAAGGTCTTTTTGGCCGCACTGGAGAGATCTATGATTTTGGGCCGACACCGGTCGTGTGGGGTAGTGAGGTTTGGCAAATACTGAAAGAAGATTATCTCGATAAAAAAAATGTCTGTCTTGCGGCACTCATCTTCAAATACCCGTCGGAATTACTCGTTTACGGCGAAGCTTTGCTCGAATATAAACCATTCCCGATCCGACCCAAAGACCCTCTTTTTAAAGTCTTCCATTACAGAGAGCAATTCGAAGCTTTGGAAGACGAGGATAAATCAGAGGCAACCCTTTCGAAAAATTATCTTGGTATTGTACTTCAGTCCAATTGGAACAAGAATGCGGAACAACTCAGTTTAACTAAACGCCTCCGCCAATTTCTAAAAAAAATGATAAAGCGAAAATAAAACGTCCGAACTCAAGAAATGGTTTACCGGCAATACTGATTTGGTCATCTCGAAGTACGACCATTACTTGGATGTTTACGAACGATATTTTTCGAAATTCGTAGACACTTCCCCCCGAGTACTCGAAATAGGCGTATGCCACGGAGGATCCCTTCAGATGTGGGCTAACTTCTTCGGGGTAGGGGCGTCAATCCACGGATTGGACATCAATCCGAACTGCAAAGAGGTAGAGCGAAATGGTGTATGCATTCATATTGGCGATCAAACAGACTGCGACTTTCTGTGTCAAGTTGTCGAGAAAATGGGCACCCCGGACATTATCATAGATGACGGAGGGCACTCCATGAAGCAGCAACAAATTTCTTTTGATTATCTCTTCCCTAAGCTAGCCGAAGGTGGAGTATACTTATGCGAAGACTTGCACACCTCTTATTGGCGGAAGGGTTACGGCGGGGGGTATAGAAGAAGG
The DNA here is from genome assembly GCA_002722545.1 of Opitutia bacterium. Taxonomy (GTDB): domain Bacteria; phylum Verrucomicrobiota; class Verrucomicrobiia; order Opitutales; family Seribacteraceae; genus Seribacter. The sequence goes on from PBMI01000010.1 coordinate 4,539, forward strand.
GGAAGTTTCATCGAGTACCTCAAGCGCTTGATCGACAAGATGCATGCTTTTCATTCACAAAGCTCTTTGCTCACCTCAGATTTCATGACGGAGAATATTGAAAGCATCCATTTTCACGACAGTATTGTCGTGATCGAAAAGTCGCATCGCTCCAAACCAAAACAAATCACTTCCGGAACCAAAAGAGTGGATGACCTAAAGAAAATCCTTTGGTATCGTCACCCCAGAAAGTGGCTCAAAATGCACTTGGATGGTTCTCGAGCAAACGAAGAGGGCTAAGCAAATACAATTAACTTTTTAAGATGTACTTCCTTTTAAGGTCCCTCAAGAAGGTGAAGGATTTACGAATTCTACATTCCAAGAGAGTAATTCTTAATATCTTCGGCAAATCGAATTTCCCTTCACAATTTTCATTGATAAAAACAACATCGTATTGATTGCTTCCCGACCCTCTGGCAATTTCACGGAAGTTCAGGGATTGAGCAAGTTCAAGAATGTCGCTTTTAGTTCGCTGGCCTTCCCAAATTTGATTCTCTTCGACTTCTACCTGAAAAAACAATACCCGATGCTTAATGGAATCAAGGCCTTGAAGGACTTCGTAACCCGCGCCTTCAACGTCAATCCACAGAGACAAACGTTTGGTTTCTGAAAAGTGTGTTTGGACAAAAGAATCCAATCGACTTCCCTTGACTTTAACTTGCCTGGAGGGAAAACCGGGTTTGTTCAAAAGAGAACTGCTTCCTCTGTTCTTTACGACATCTGAATCAATGATATTAAATGATACTTCGTCATCACTATGTTGAATAGCCAAATTATAAACACTGATATTGTATTTTTTAATGTCACTATTGTTCAGGATTTGATTAAAGTTGATTGGATTTGCCTCGAACGCAACTACTCTCGACTCAGGTAAGATTTGAGCCGACTTGATTGACTCGCTTCCGTCACAAGAACCAATATCGAATACAACTTCAGGCTTAAAGGCTCTCAATAACTTTCGATACAAAATCTTAGTCTCCAGTACGGGTACGCTCATAAATTTATTTCTTTTAATTTTCGCCAATTGACCTGCATACTTATGTCAAAACAAGTTGCTTCGCGTTCGAATCTTAACCCACTATAGTAAAACCACAACCCTGTCACCTTCATTGAGCAACCATATCGGCAAAAAAAAGGAACCTCGTTTAAAGTTGAGCGTAATCGTATCAACTTACAACAACCCTCTAGCTCTGGCTAGAATTTTAGAAAATTTAAAAGCAGGCACTAAAAGACCCGAGGAGATCCATGTAGCAGAGGATGGATCAAACGAAGAAACTCAACAAGTCGTTAAAAACTTCACTCAATCAATCAATCACCATTGCCAAGAAGACAAAGGGTTTCGCAAAGCAAAGATCCTCAATCGGGCCGTGAATGCCTGCCAAGGTGATTACGTTGTTTTTTTGGATGGCGACTGCCTTCCGCACAAGCAGTTCGTAAATGATCATCTGGCAATTGCCGAAAAAGGCTATTTCGTGCAGGGTAGAAGGTGCTTCATTGAAGAGGACCAGGTAAATCCTCTACTCCAAGGAAAGACCTCTCTTCCTCGACTGATGCTTTCCGGAAAAGTAAGCGGTTTGCTCAAAAGTTTTCGTTTACCCAAACCCATTGTGAAGGTAAACCGAGATATGTACGGCTTGTTGGGATGTAACCTCGGAGTTTGGAGGGAAGATTTGCTTGCCGTAAATGGTTTCGACGAAGACTACGAAGGGTGGGGCAGAGAGGATTCGGATTTAGGTGCGAGGCTGTACAACCATGGATTGCGGCGAAAAATGGTTTACGGAAGAGCATTGGTTTATCACCTCAATCACCCGGAAAACAAAAGGGATCAACTCGTCGAAAACGACAGGAGGCTTGAGGCAACCATTTCAAGTGGAAAGATTAGATGCAACAATGGCATAGTCAAAGCGACCCATGAAAAAAAACGTCATTCCAGCAACCTCAATACCGACTGAAGAACAGCATTGGGATCGATGCTTTCCATTGACTCGGGGGAATCACTGCGAATTATAGCAGAAGGTGACTTGAAGATCGGGCCTGTTGCGGATGGGTCGGTTGGTCCGAATATAGCGGCAACAGGAGTCCCCAAAGCGTTGGCAAGATGCATGGCGCCGGAATCGTTGCAAATTAACACCTCTGATTCTACGAGTTTTTCGCAAAGTTCAATCAAGCTTGTTCGCCCTGATTCATCCTGAACCTTGGCGGGCCCGATGCGTTCTTGCACTGAGCCGCATATTCCCGTGTCCTGAACCGAACCAATCAACCTGAAAGTATATCCAGGCAGTTCAACAAGCAAAGATTCGAGCAGTCGTACCCAGGCTTCGATCGGCCAACGTTTTTCCGGTGAATTGGACGATCCAGGAGCCAAGCAGATGACCTTGTCCTTGGTCTTCGATTGGGCAAACGCCGTTAACGGGGAAAGGTCGACCTCTTTTCTTAGCCCGAAACTCTTGAGGTATTTCTCCCATAAAGCAACCTGGTGAATCTTGTCGGAAGCCTTTGGAGCGTTTGCGAGGTGAGTGAGGAGCGGTCTTTTCTTTCCCTTGCTACCACCAAACCTTAATGGCGCTCCGATTACCCACGCCTCCAAGTCCCCGCGCAATGAATTAGTGAATAAAAAATGAACCGAGGGGTAGCAATGCCGTCGCCTCCAAAAATGAAAGAAGTAGGTCAACCCCTTGTCGGGCAACCCGTCGACACAGTCCCCTAATTCAAGAGACTCAAGCAGGGGTTTGTATTGTTTCAGGCAGAGCAGTGTGACATGAGCATCCGGGCGTCCAGAGCGGAGGGCTCTAATCAAGGGAATAGCCATAACAATATCACCCAGCCAATTGGGCATCCGAATCCAAATCTTCGTTTTGCGAGGAGGGGTGAACTTCGAGTTTTGCAATTCGTTTTTTTCCTCAAGGTGGAAAATTTCATGCGGAGCATCATTTGTCTTCCATTTGCCGTGAGACCATAACCATTCAGGTAAGCCATCCGGGCACCGCCTGATGTCCTCCCCGAGCATTTCATGGGCTTTGGAGGAAATGGCTTTGCAGTCTCCGAGCAGTTCTCTTAGCTCGAGCGTAGTCTGAAAAAAGTCGGTTCTCCGAGCCATGGCGTATACGACTTTGCAACCGGCAGTCTTTCCGAGTAAATCCGGCAAGGGTGAAATCGAACAAAGGCGGTCCAGGAAAAAACTCCTTTTGCCTTTCAAGCCGGCATTTTGGTCAAATAAAAGAACCAACCAATTGCCATTACGCAAATGATCCCTTGCTTTAAGAAGTGCAGACTTGCGAGCGAAAGTCTTGAGCCCCATTTTTAATCTCGCTCGATTGATCCAACGATCGAGCGTTGGGTTTCTATTTGGGCGATAAATCGCGCCAAGGCTTTTGCCCTCTTGAGGTCGAAAGTACGGAGAGGAGGCAAGGGTTTCGAAAAGACAAAGGTGTGGCAGGAGGATGAGCAAGGGCTTGCAGGACTCCCTGTATTCGTCAAGTTGACCTTCGACTTCCTTCGAATATTCAACCGTCCTTCTTCGTTTTGATTTTGATAAAAACGGATAAGTAAGCGAAAAAAAACCCATTTCGAGCATCCGGGCCGAAGAGAGTCGCCCCGCACGTTTAACTTGAGCATGACTCCAGTCGGGAAAGGCATGCTTGAGATTGGAGAACAACAAGCGACGACGCCTGCTGGGGAAGGAAACGAAAACAAAGCCAAGCAGGTCGACTACAGACTCAAGGAGAGAGTAGGGCAGAAGAGAGAAAATGAATCCCGTCGACTTGATGATAAGTCCCGTCAGCATCGGCAATATGGTCCTGAAAGCAAAAGGATCATTCTATAAACATCCGTTGAACTCAAAGCGAGAACGAACCCTTTCTAGCCGGCTTTTGTCAAAAAAGACTACCTTCATTCCGACAAGGACTCGAGGGCGCGGTCAACCATTTCGATCACTTCATTCGAATAAACCAAGGACATTGCATCAGGATGATGAACCCTCAAGTGATAATCTTTTGCTTTCGAGCCAGGCAAGTACTTGTTGAGGGCTTCGTCGTATTTGTTTACGCAATATTCTTGCTCCATGTAGGGTCCCGTCAAAGAAGGATTCGCCACGGCATAGAGGCCAACTACCTTCGTCCCCAAAGCTCTTGCCATGTGGACGCAACCGGTGTCCGGAGCTATTAGCAAATTGACTGAGCTAATGAGAGCGCTCCATTGCGGCAGAGTTGTCTGGCCGGTAAAATCCTTGACCTTACCAGAGAAGGGTGCCGCAAGTTGCGAGTTGAAGGATTTTTCTTCCTTACTGTTTCCCCCAAAAAGAAAAACGGTAATTTTTTTCTCGATCAGGTACTCAATGACATTGCGGTAATTCTCTTTGGGCCACCTTCTCTCTTTCTTACTTGGGCTTGTCGCAAGCCCAACCATCGGAAACACTTCAGGCAGTTCGCGGTCGACCCATTCCAAGTCCATGTTGGAAAATGCACCCTCCCAAGATACGACATGACCAACCACACCAAGCTTGCGAGCGAAAGAAAGATAAGCGTCTACGAAGTGCTGATCTTCGTAAGAAATTGACTCTTTGATGAACAGACCATGAAAATCTTTCCCCCTTCTTGAGTCGAATCCTATTTTGCGTTGAGCCGACACGTGCAAGCTTACCAAATGAGCCGAGAAACTGGCTTGCAAAAGCAAAAGGGCATCAAAGCGATGTCCCCTTAGGGCTTTTCGGTTACTCAAGATCGCAGTCAATGATTTCGGTTTCTCTACAACCACCCATTTGACTCGCTTTATCGGACCGAGCAAGTCAACCGTTTGCTTGGTCGTGATCCATGAGATCTCAGCCTGCGGAAAAGCCTTCAGCAAAACATTGACGAGTGGAACCACCAGCACCACGTCTCCCAGTGCGGATAATCGCAGGATTGCGATCTTCTTCATAAATCAACTGATTTTACCGTATTCACATTGAATGGTTGATCATTGTTGAAAAGATGAATACTTAAATTCTCTTTGCAGAACGAGGCTTAAGTTACTAGATGAATTCTTACGCACAGCGAACCTAATATCATGATCGACATATCTCACATAAGGCAAGACGTCAGTGAACTCAAAAGGACCATTGCCCGCAAAAAGTTTGAATGCGACTTGGACTCCATAGTCGAATTGGATCGCGCGAGGAGAGACTGTATTGCGAAAGCTGAAAAGGCTAGGGGAGGGCAGAAATCCACCAATGAAGAAATGTCCAAACTAAAAAAGGGCTCTCCCGAATTCCTTGAAAAGGTCGCGAAGATGAAGCAAGTCGCAGCTGAAGTAAAAGAACTCGAATCACTTGCCAAGGATGCGGATGACCGGTTCAAGGAGGCATTCCTTACCGTGCCCAACATGCCTCACGAATCGGTCCCGGACGGCAACTCTGAAAATGACAATCAAACTGTTTCGACTTGGGGGGAAGTCGAAGGAGACTACCCGCATGCCACTCCTCACTACGATATCCCATGGTTCGAAAAGATGATTGATTTCCCTCGCGGAGTCAAAGTTGTCGGTGCCGGCTTTCCGTTTTACCTTGGCGAAATGTCTCAACTCGTTAGGGCACTTGTAAACTTTTTTCTCGAAGAGGGCGGTAAGAATGGATACCGCGAAGTGCACTCGCCGATTGTCGTTAATGCCGCAAGCGCTATGGCGACGGGTCAACTTCCGGACAAAGAAGGGCAGATGTACGTTGACTCGAACGAGGGCGTGTACTTGATCCCCACTGCCGAAGTTCCCGTAACCAACTTTTTCCGCGACGAAATTCTTCCCTCCGAAGATTTGCCTGTCAAGCGAGTCGCCTACACCCCTTGCTTTCGGAGAGAAGCAGGAAGTTGGGGGAAGGACGTTCGGGGGCTCAACCGACTTCACCAGTTCGATAAAGTAGAGTTAGTCAAATGGGTACACCCGGACCATAGCTTCGAAGAATTAGATTCCCTGAGAGAGGATGCCGAGGGATTGCTTCAAAAGCTCGAACTTCCGTACCGCGTGCTTTTAATTTGTTCTGGAGATATTGGCTTCCCGCATTCCAAACAATTTGACCTTGAGGTCTGGGCCGCAGGGCAAAAAAGGTGGCTTGAAGTGTCCAGTTGCAGTAACTTTACGGACTTTCAAGCCCGCAGGGCAAACATCCGGTTCCGCGACTCGGACGGCAAACCCAAACCCGTCCACACTCTCAATGGTTCGGCTCTCGCCATTCCCCGTGTCTTGGCTGCCATTCTAGAAAACCACTTGCAGGAGGATGGTCGCGTCAAGATCCCCGATTGCCTGCGCAAGTGGTTCCCCTCCGACTTCATTGGTCCCTGAGGAGACCATTCGACAAGTGACTGAGCAGCTCCCTTCGGGCAAAAAGCTTCGAACCGTCTCCAGTAATCTACTCACAACCTTCCCATTGAATTGCTGGCACGAGAAGGCGGTCGGTGCATTGCAAGATTCTTCGAGCTCGCCCATTGCCGTTGCATGCTCGGGTGGAGCTGATTCAACCTTCGCTCTTTTGATGGTTTATGCGGCATTCCCTCGCTGTCGCGACAGAATATGCGTCCTCCACTTCAATCATGGATTGAGAGAGGAATCGGATAAGGATGAGGGATTCGTCTCTGAATTGGCTCGGTTACTAGAACTCAAGCAATCGATTTACCGACCTTCGTCTCCTCGTACAAAGGACGACGAAGGAACTCTTAGAGACGAAAGATTAGACGCTTTCACCAAATTTTGCAAAAGCAGCAAAACAAAGCTTCTCATTCAAGGTCACAATCAGGACGATGTTGCTGAAACAATGATCTGGAGACTCGCCCGCGGGGCAAGCCCTCAAGGTCTCTGTGCTCCACGCCCAGTACACAAGCATGGACAAATTCATATCGTCCGACCATTCATCACCATCAATCGCGAAGATATTCGCGCGAAACTAGCGGACTTCAGGATACCCTGGCGCAACGACAAGAGCAATGAGTCCTTATCCTATCTTCGCAATCGCATTAGAATAAACGGTCTAAGGCAACTCAAGGAAGATGCCGACAGGGATTTGCTGGGAGGTATGAGCAGAAGTAGGGATTTACTGGAAGAGCAAGAGGAAGCTTTAAATGATTGGGTCGAGCGGGTTCTCGGAGAATGCATAAGAAATAACGAAATCAACACGAAGGAGTTGAGGAAGTTGCCTCAGGCAATAATGAGAAAGGTCGCTCATCTCTGGCTTGCCAACCAATCTGAATCGATTTCAATTACAGCAATTCAAATGGACAGGATTCTCCTTTCCGTCGAATCAGACGAAAACCTTGATTTGTCCCTTTCCTCCAACCAAAGAATCAGAGGCAACGAGCACTCTATCTTCCTGCATAGCAACCAAACCAAGGCCACTGGGTGGAAGCGTTGCTCCATAGTTCCAAACCACGCCTTGTTTTTACCCGGCAAAGGTTCAATTTTAGCATGCACTCTGAAAAACGAGGATAACTTGATCGAGCAAATTCTTGCGGGACAAGTCGAACCGGCGAAAGAAGCTTTTATATCAATTCAAGGGAATGCAGACCGCAAGTTGTTTGTCAGAACCAGGCTACCGGGTGACTTGTATCGTCCGATTGGGGCCCCGGGTAACAAAAAAGTAAAAAATTGGATGATCGACAGAAAACTCGACCNNNCAATAAGGGACTCAATGCCCATGATAACAAACTCNTCCGACGAAATAATTTGGATCCCCGGTCTTCCTCCAGCCGAAAGCCACCGAATACAGGGTGATGAAGAGGTGGTAATCCATTTGACTTACGAACATTCAGCAACATGATATTAGGTTGTGGAAAACAAGCCCCCAACCCCCCCTGAGGAACCAACGCGAACTTTTCAGCCGAAAATCTTACTGATTTGGCTGGCGATACTTGCTGTCATCGTCGGATTGGTGGTATCTCAATCAGGTACGAAGCAAACCACAATTGGCGGACTGAGAACGATTGACCAACTCCTTACTGCCGCCAAGGAGGATCGAGTCGAACTCGCAACCATTCAAAGTAACCCCAAGGGTGGTGAAGAATGGTATGTCATAACCGGTGAATTTACCAACCCATCCTACGATCCTCAGGCAAGTGAAACCTTCCAGACGCTCAAGTTCCTCGTGGAGGGGAGGGTGACCGAATCCGAGTATAAGGAATTAAGAGCAATCCTCGGCGACCGTCTTCAGGAATCCCCCTCTAGCACAATTTGGACAGATTTGCTCTTCAGTCTTCTGCCCTTTCTCCTAATCATCGGATTACTTTACTTTCTCTTTGTCCGACAACTCAGAATGGCGGGCAAAGGTGCGTTGAATTTCGGAAAGAGCAAGGCCAAGATGCTCACACGCGAGAACGAAAAAATTGTTTTCGATGATGTTGCTGGCTGTGAGGAAGCCAAAGAAGAAGTATCGGAGATCGTTGACTTCCTCAGGGAACCCAAGCGTTTTCGGAAAATCGGAGGCAAGATCCCAAAGGGTGTTCTCATGGTGGGGCCTCCTGGCACTGGAAAAACCTTGTTGGCCAAGGCAGTTGCCGGCGAAGCCGATGTACCTTTCTTCAGCATAAGCGGTTCGGATTTTGTCGAAATGTTCGTCGGAGTTGGTGCGGCACGGGTCAGAGATATGTTCGAGCAAGGTCGCAAAAGCGCCCCTTGTCTCATATTTATCGATGAGATTGATGCCGTCGGTCGGCAGCGTGGAGCGGGTCTTGGCGGTGGGAATGACGAGCGCGAGCAAACCCTTAACTCACTCCTAGTCGAGATGGATGGTTTTGACGGGCACGAGGGAGTGATCATAATTGCTGCAACCAACCGTCCGGATGTACTTGACAACGCATTGTTGCGCCCCGGCAGGTTCGACAGGCAAGTCATGATCGATCTACCGGACCTCGAGGGCAGAGAAGCGATCCTCAAGGTTCACGCTAAGAAGATCAAGCTCAGTGATGACGTCGAGTTAAGTTCTCTTGCCAGAGCAACCGCAGGATTTTCCGGTGCTGACCTCGCGAACCTTCTCAACGAAGGAGCACTTATTGCAGCTAGAAGAAGAAAAAAAGTCGCAGAAAGAATCGATCTTGACGACGCTCGTGAAAAAATTTCCTTTGGTCGTGAAAGAAGGAGGGTTATGGATGATGAAGATCGCAAGATTATCGCCTACCACGAATCTGGACACGCAATCGTACAAGCCGTAATCGACGACGGATTGCTACCAATACACAAGGTCACCATCATACCTCGGGGCCAAAGCTTGGGAAGCACGATGTTTACGCCCAAGAAAGATATCCTGAATCATAGCAAAGGAAGGGTTTTGAACCAAATATGTTGCGCCATGGGCGGACGTGCAGCAGAGGAAATTGAAATCGGAGACGTTACAAGTGGTGCGGCCGGCGACATAAGGATGGCTACGAGCATAGCTAGAAGCATGGTCTGCGATTGGGGCATGAGCGACTTGGGGATGATTTCATTCGGCGATAAGCAAGATCAGGTGTTTTTAGGTAAAGAGCTTGGTCGAGCCCAAAACTACAGCGAGGAAACCGCCCAGAAGATCGATATTGCGATCAAGACGGTCATCGACGAACAATACGACAGGGCCAAAAGTATTTTAGAGGAACACGCAGTCGCTCTACATGCCTCTGCGGAAGCCTTACTTGAACACGAAACAATCGAGGGTAAACACATCCATGAAATTCTTGAGCATGGGAAATTAATGTCTCCCGTTATCACCTCCAACCCGGTCGATAGCAAGCAAAGCGAAACTGATGAATCTTCGACTCCAAAAAACACTGAGGAGGAAAAAGGAGACGACATTAGCCCAGGCGGGGAACCTGCTGGAGCTCCAGCCTGACCTACAATTCCCTTTCTTCTTGCCTAGACCTTTAGTTTTCTTCATTACTTCAATTCGATTATGAGCAGACATCCAAGTTTCAAGCCACCAGGTGGCCTTAGTAAAAAACGCAATGTTTTGAAGAGATTTGAACGCGTAGAGCTTCTTAAAAAACGCGGCCAATGGAAAGAAGGAGACCGAGTCGTGTCTCTTGTTAAGACAAAACCCGAGGAGTAATCCTCTCTTTTTACTTCCTTGGATCTCGCACCCAATTGCCGTATCCTTGACTTGCTTCGGATTTCCAAGTCGACCACTGTGGGTTTTCATAGGGGTGCAATTCAATAAGCTTCTCCTCTAGTTTTTTCGCTTTATCCAGAGAGAATTTAAAAACGATTCTCCATTCAGCTTCCTTTGTCAGCTTTCCATCCCAAAAATAAGATGATTCGATTGGGCCTTCGATCTGACCGCATGCAATCAGTCCTTCGAGTAAAAGAGTATCCACCATACCTGAAGCCGTTTTCTTGTTCGAGCAAGTTGTCGTAGCTATTCCGATCACTGATTTCATATTCTAAAAATAAATTGCAATTAAGATGAGAATCACTACTATGACGAGCCTTTCAATCTACGCGACACTCAAACACCCAAGCCAGTGAGAGACGAATACCTAAAAGAAGCCCAAGCGATCATCCCCGACCCAAACGCGTTGATCAACGTCGTTTCTCGTCGTTCCAAACAGCTGAAGTTTGGCAACAAACCTTTGGTTGAATCCCTTGAGAAACTCGAACCCGAAGATATTGCTCTACGCGAGATTATCGAAGGAAAGATATCTTACCAGGAATGGGAAGACGACGGCTCGGATGATTGATTTTTCGGTCGTCCCCCAAAAAGCTGAATTTTAAGGCGGTTTTGGGACACACAATCCCATAGCGTGTCATCCAAAAGTACAAAGCAAGTTTCCCTTCCCGTCCTTACAAATTCCAAGGCACGGCACAAGTTTCTTTTGGGAGAGAAATTTGAAGCTGGAATTGTCCTGACTGGAACGGAAGTGAAATCCATTCGGGCAGGTAATGCCCAGATTTCCGAATCCTTCGCAAGATTCGTAAAAGATGAGCTCTTTCTCTTCAATGTTCATATAGCGGAATACGAGCATGGAGGAGAAGAGAATCACCCTCCTCAACGATCGAGAAAGCTCCTGCTCAAAAGAAGGGAACTATCCAAACTCAAAGCCGAGGTGGAAGCTGCAGGAAAATCCTTGGTGCCCTTGAGGATCTACTTCAAAGATGCCTTGATAAAATGCCAAATTGCCGTGGGGACAGGCAAAAACCACCGCGACAAAAGACAAGATCTTAAGAAGCGCGTTGCCCAACGAGAAGCAGATCAAGCTTTGAAAAACTCGCTGAAGCGATGATCGAAATCATTCTTCATTGTCCGGAAATACCTCAGAACACTGGCAATATCGGCAGGATTTGCGCCTTCGCAGATTGTCGACTTCACTTGATTCACCCTTTGGGTTTTGAAATATCGGACAAGAATCTAAGGCGAGCCGGCATGGATTACTGGAAATCATTGGATATCTTGGAGCACGGTGATTGGCCAAGTTTCCTCCGCTCGGAGCAAAGACCTGAAAACATTTTTCTTTTTACTACCCACGCAACCAAATCTTTTTGGGACGCTTCTTTCCGCAAGGGAGATGGCTTGCTCTTCGGAAACGAGGGATCAGGCATTCCACAAGAGATTCATGATTGGGCAGGGGAACAAAGATTAATGATACCAAAGAGAAAAAACGATTTGCGATCACTTAACCTTGCGGTTTCGGTGGGGATTGCATCCTATGAAGCCATTCGGCAAATCTCAGCAATCAACTGAATGCCAGTCAACGGAAAACATGAGTTTTCGCACCTCAATCGTACTTCCTTACCGGGATTCCGAAGATACCCTCGCCGAATGCATAAAATCGATTCAAGCACAGTGCCTGGAGGACTGGGAACTACTTGCCGTAAATGATAATTCTTCGGACCGTTCAGAAAATATAATTAAGCAATATGCCTTGACGGATAGTCGCATCAAGCCAGTTCGATCTACAAGCGATGGGTTGGTTCCTGCATTAAACTTTGGTCTAACGCATTCGTCGTCTCCTTTGATCGCAAGAATGGATGCAGACGACCGAATGCACCCGAATCGTCTCAGTGCCCAAGTCGACTTTATGGAAAAAAACTTAGATACAGGTCTTGTTTCCTGCAGAGTTGAATATTTTTCCTCCACACCACGTGATACTCGGGGATATCAACTTTACGTTGATTGGACGAACAAGCTACTTTCCCACAAAGACATATTTCTGAACCGCTTTATTGAAAGTCCTTTCGCCCACCCTTCGGTGCTATTCCGGAAGAGCCTCTTGGACGATTTCGGATCTTACGAGGACGGAGACTTTCCTGAGGATTATGAGCTTTGGTTAAGGTATCTTTCGTTAGGAGTTAAGATGAAGAAAATAAATGAAGTTTTGCTCGAATGGCGAGATCACCCAGCAAGGTTGTCCCGAAGTTGCAGAAAGTATTCAAAAGATGCATTTCAAAGAACAAAGGCCCGCTATCTGGCGTTATGGCTAAAAGAATTCATCTCCCCGAAAATGACTTTGACGGTCTGGGGCGCGGGTAAAGTTGCCAAAAAACAAGCGGCTCACCTCTTGCGGGAAGGCTTGAGCTTCGAACGTTTCTTCGACGTCGACCCAAAGAAGATAGGATCTCAACGTCATGGAGTTCAAGTTTACTCGATAGATGACATCCCCGCTCCAGGAAACACTTTCCTCCTTGTCCTTGCCGGAGCCCGGTCAGCAAGAGGCAAAATCACCCGCTTTCTTGAGGATAAAGAGTATTGCCTAGGCAAAGACTATCTGTTCGTTGCCTAATTTCAGGAAATGAAGGTTTTCAACTTGCGATCAACTTCGCCGATCCTAATTCTAAAATTTTAATCATCGACCAATCACCATATTTCAGCCCATGAAAACAAGTTTCTTCGTCCTATGTCTTTTTCTCGGATTTTCTTTTTCCTTTGGGGCCAAACCTCCTAAAGGTTTCACCCCAATTTTCAACGGCAAAGACCTAACTGGTTGGTGGGGCTTGAAAACGGAAGATCCAAGCAAATGGATGTCACTATCAGTCGAAGCGCTCGAAAAGAAAAAACAAGCGAGCCTTGAAGACATCAATCAACACTGGAAGGTGAAAGATGGCGTCCTCGTCAACGATGGCAAGGGGTTGTATCTTTCAACCCTAAAGAACTATGAGGATTTCGAACTGAAGCTTGAGTACAAAACCGTCCCGGGAGCCGACAGTGGAATTTATTTGCGTGGCGTCCCTCAGGTGCAAATTTGGGACACCACCGAAGAAGGGGGAAAGTGGAAGTTAGGTGCTGACAAAGGTTCAGGCGGATTATGGAACAATGGCAAGGCAGGAGCACCCGGTCGCGACCCATTGGTTCATGCGGACAAACCCCTCGGAGAATGGAATTCATTTCATATAACGATGAGAGGCAAGCTCGTTACAGTTGTCCTCAATGGAAAACTCGTTGTGGCGGAGGCTCCACTGATTAATTATTGGGATCGAAAGACTCCTCTCTCCCAAAGAAAACCACTCATCAAGGAAGGTCCTATCCAACTGCAGACTCACGGAGGCGAAATTAGCTGGCGAAATATTTTTGTAAAAGAACTGTCAAAATCCTCTCCGCCGGTTTCCGACTGAAGACATACGATGATAAACTTATGAAGCTCTGGCTTTAGCCCACTCACCACCTCCGCTGGACGGGTAAAACAACCTCATCCCAAAGGATCGCACATGCATCTTCGCCAACTACTTCTCTATATTTTTCAAGTCTTTATCCTAAGCGCCTTCGTATTCGGGCAGGACGTACCAAAACAGGAAGACTACTACAAAGTGGTACCGATCCCCGTACCCGAGGGCATTGTCCTCGAAGCTGGGGGCTTGGACTTCATGCCAAATGGCAAATTAGCGGTTTCCACCCGCCGTGGTGACATTTTCATGGTCAGCAACGCCCTTGACGAGGCAGCGAACAATGAGACTTTTTCCTTGTGGGCACGCGGACTTCATGAAGTGCTGGGCTTGGCCTATGCGGACGGATGGCTTTATGCAACGCAGCGTCCTGAGATAACGCGCATCAAAGACACCAACGGGGATGGTCGTGCGGACCTCTTCGAGACGGTTAGTGACGGATGGGGTATTTCAGGTGACTACCATGAATACGCTTTCGGTTCGAAATTCGACCCTGATGGTCATATGTGGGTAGTCCTTTGCTTGACCGGTTCCTTCAGTAGCAAGGTTCCCTACAGAGGTTGGTGCGTCCGAGTAAGCAAGGACGGAAAAATGATTCCCACTGCAAGCGGGATTCGTTCTCCGGGAGGAATTGGTCTTAATGCAAAAGGGGAAGCATTTTATTGTGACAACCAAGGACCTTGGAATGGAACGAGTTCACTCAAGCATTTGACAGCCGGAAGCTTCCAAGGCCATCCCGGTGGTTTTGGTTGGTTTGATTTGGATGAAGTAAAAGACGTCATGGGCCCTGAGCACGAAAAACCCAAGGATGGCAGTCGCTTCCACGAGGAAATGGAGCGCTTGCCTCAATACAGGCCTCCTGCCGTCCTTCTTCCTCACGGTACGGTTGGGAATTCGGCGAGTGGAATCGCCCCAGACCTATCGAAAGGAAAATTCGGGCCATTCAAGGAGCAATTGTTCGTCGCAGACCAAACCCACAGCGTAATCAACCGTTGTTTCCTTGAAAAGATAAACGGTTATTATCAAGGTGCATGCTTTCCTTTCTTGAAAGGTTTCGGATCTGGGAACGTGCCGGTCGTTCAAGCTCCTGACGGAAGCTTGTTTTCCGGAGGAACGGATCGGGGGTGGGGCGCCAGAGGCGGAAAAAGATATGCCTTGGACAGGGTGATCTGGACAGGCAAAAACCCTTTCGAAATATTGGAAATGAGGATCAAGAAAGATGGCTTCGAGCTTGAACTGACAAAGCCCGCTGACAAGGCGAGTGCAGAATCCCTCGAATCATATGAGATCAAGACGCACACTTATATTTTTCAGGGAAAATACGGCAGTCCCAGAGTCGACGAATCAACTCCCTCCATCAAAAGCGCCAAACTCGCAAAAGATGGAAAGACGATTCGACTCGTTGTCGAAGGAATGCAGAGGGGTCACGTCCATGAACTCAAATCGGAGGGACTTCGCTCGAAAAAAGAAAATCATCCATTGCTTCACGACATGGCTTACTATACTGTTTGGCATTTCCCCAAATCCTAGCTTGATCAGAGGCTGAATCATAAGCCCCTCATCTTTTTCGGCATTCGAACACCCGCTGAAGACTTGTTAAATAAACACCTATTCTCATGAAACTCCTCTTCTCCTATATCCTATTATTTCTCCTATTCACTCAAGCTTACTCTCAAGATGGAAAGCCAACATCTATCCGAGTAACCGACGGCCCCATGCTTGGCCGAACGGAAGCCGACTCCATGACGATCTGGGCCCGCACCGACCGGCAAGGAAAAGTTAACGTCTTCTACGGTCGGAACTCAAAAAAACTAGATCGCTCTGCGTCTTTCACAACGAGAGGAGCCGAGCACGACTACACGGGAAAGATCACTTTAAGGGGTTTGGAGCCAAATACTCGTTACCACTATCGAATCGAGGACCATCAGTTAAGCGGTTCTTTCCGCACAATGCCTTCACCTGATGACTTCAAGAATCCAAATGGCAACCCCGATGGCTTGTTCAATTTCCGCTTTGAGTTTGCATGTGGGAACAACCCGAAGGGTTCGGGGGACAGTGCGGGTCCTACGCTCCCCGTTTTTGATACCCTTAACAAGCAAGTTCGTGAAAAGATTAATTTCGCAATCCTCAACGGCGACTGGCTTTACGAAACCCGCCGTGACTATTCGCCACAAGAATGGTTGTATCAAGTTGGCCTAAAGGGACAGGAAACTCCACGTGTCGTTCAGCATGCGCCTACGATCGTCGGAGTTTGGCAAAACTACAAAGACCTCCTTCATCGCGGTCGAAACCTTGCTGAGTGGCACCGAAACGTCCCGAGTTACTTTACTGCAGACGACCATGAGTTGATCAACGATATCTACGGGGCGGGGGAAACGGGTTACGTAAACAGACGGGCCGTATTTCGAGACATCGCAACCCAAGCATGGTTCGATTACTTGGGCTGGGCGAACCCCACCGAACACGATGCACCTGCATGGTTCGGAACAGCCAAACTAAGTAAGGGGAGTGACATTCTCGAGGACAAAGACGCCGACTTTACAAAACTTGATCTTGGCGAAATGGCAAATTTGCACGTGCACTGGGGTACGACCACTGCGGGTGTCCCGGACACAACCCTTGATTCTCAAGCGGGCGACCCGAACTCGGCCGTCTATGAGATCGAACAAGTCCTGGGGTCTAATAGATTGAGAATAAAACCCGAAGCAAAGGCAGACGGGCAAGCGGCTTACTCAATTGGGCGACGATGCTATGGGAAATTTACCGTTTCTAATTGCGACTTTTTCCTTTTGGATACCCGCTCACACCGAAGCCTTCACAACGTCGACAACCCCGACAACCCAAAAGCCACTATGATCGGAAAGCAACAACTCGATTGGCTCAAGGAGGGAATCCGAAAGAGTAAGTCCGACTTCATCTTCGTGGTTTCGTCCGTCAACTTCATGGTCCCACACGTGGGAAGCGGGGGTGGGGTCGACAAGCAAGCTGCGATCAAGAAGGACGACGCCTGGACTGTTTTTCTCAAGGAACGCGAAGAGTTGATTGAATTTTGGGACGGACTGGATAAAGCGGTCTTCGTACTGACGGGAGACTTGCACAATAGTTTTGCGATCAAGATCACCGACAACGTCTATGAATTTGCAAGTGGACCCCACAATTCGATCAATCACGCCCCGATGAAGGACGAAGGGGGCAGACCTTCAAACGGAAAGTTCAAATATGGTCCCCGCTCCTGCGACATCAGGTGGTCCAGTTACGCCATGGCCGATATCCCTCGGGCAAATCGAACCTTCCCTCACTACTGTGTAGTGCAGGTAAATAATGTGTTCAACAACCCGGTCGAGCGCGACGGTGAACGTTGGTTCGCCTTTCCCCACCCGCAGGTCATCTTTCAGTTTCACGATGCCCTTACCGGCGAACTCCGCTACTCGGAGACGATCGTGTTGGGGCTCGAATAGAGATTACTATTCTTGAAGGGGCACAATAGGCGTATCCCAACCAGCCATATCACCGGGCTTCGTTCCTGACTTGCGCCGCCCCTTGCCCCGTGCCCAAGTCCCATTGTAGGGACCGACGAAATCGACCTTGAGATCAGGTTTGATTTTGGCTTCCAGTCCGATTGCCCAAATACACCCATTGACAAGCAGTCGACGGTAACCATCGCTCTCAATATCATTAGAGGCACCATAAGTGCTCGTAAACACACGCCCCTTCCTTTTTCCATCTTTACCAAGATAGTGCCTTACCCAAGCTCCCGGAACAGGCTTGCGGGTCTCATCGTCCGGGGAATCCGGGGACATGCCCTTGAGCGGTTGGGCCATGGCCAAAGTAGTGTAAGGAATCAATGGACTTGCATTGTAGCCACCGCACTGAGCCCACATATCCTTGACTCCCCTCAAGACTGGATGGGTTCTTTGCTCGGGCACAATATCCAAACGGGTACTGGATCGATGATTGCCTCCATAATGACCTGCCCATTTCTCGCCTAATACCTGGCGCCCGAAACCACCTTTGTATTCAACGCCTCCGTATCCGTTGTTGTACTTTGCATAAGGGTTATCCTTGGGGATTTTGTTAAAACCATGAGTTGCTGTGCGCAAACCCACGATTGGTCCTGCTCGGTCCAAGTAGTTCACAAAGTGTTTCATTTGCTCCTCCGGCCAATTTTGAAAACGGGTGAAAATAACCATCAGCTCGGCACTTGCAAGTTCCTCGATTCCGGGCACGTTGTTGGCTCCCGGTTGAATTTCCCCCTTGTCATTGACTCCAAACACAACGGAGCACTTGAAACCATGATGCTTGGCTAGTATTCTGGCAAGAGCAGGAAGCGTCTCTTCGGACCTGTACTCATGATCACTCGCAATAAAAACGATGTGCTTTCCGTTTCCCAGCCCACTTTTCCCTACGTAGGTCAAAGGAATTTGCCCATAACCGGAAAAAGAAAAAAGGAAAAACACCACTATACCTTTAAATGTTGAAAGAGTAATTGTTTTCATGGTTGATCAAGTAGGCAATGGGTATGGTTTTAAAACAGACAGTGAAGATAAAACTAATTAGACTAATCTTGTAATTTGAGAAAATCCGTCAGTGTCCCTGCCATTCAAAGTTCAAAGTGATGATAATGAGCATAATCTCACTGCAAATAAAGACGATGGAAATCAAAAGTGAAACCCAAAAGATTTTCCGATAGAGACTATAATTTCTGGCGAAGAAAATCATAGGCAGAATACCCAACCGGAGAAGGCAAAGGGTATTCACCAAAACCAAAAACCATCCTGCAAAATGAACCCACCATGACATGGACAGTAAACCAAAGAATTTCCAATGAGTGTTCAACTCCAATCCGAAAAGGTTGCGTGAAAACAAGCATTAACCTAAAAAGAATGGATGTTGTTCGGTCATACTCCCGACCGCTCCATTCGAGCGAATCACCACCCCATATTCAAGGAGATATGGGATTCCTGCGCGTATGAATTAAGACAAAAGGGATTTGACACGGAAGTTTACTTCGTCCCTGGAGGGGTCGGGGTAAAGATTTTAAACGATGACTACCCTTCGATTGCAAAAATTGCCCACCTCCCCATTTCAGAGTTTGATTTCTCCTTGGTCTCCGATCCAATCTTCGAACACCTGGAGTTTTTCAGCTTACGGGGATTAAAACTTTCGAAATCCTCCAAAATGAATTTTTCCCGGCTTTCCGCATTTTCACTCAGACGCGTACATGCCGATTTTTCGACGGCAAAGGATCTTTACGCCCTTTCCACTCAACCTCTCGAGGAACTGTCACTTTGCCAAACCAACTTAAGAGACCTTGCCTTTCTCTCGGATCTCGAATTAAGCGCCTTCTTTGCAAGCAATAATCCAATTGAATCGATCCACCAACTCAACTGCCGAAAGCTAAAAGTTCTTGATCTCTTCAAATGTCCTGTATCCGATATCTCTTCTCTCGCACACTCGCCCATTGAGGAATTGAACATAAGTGGAACAAAAGCGTCCGACCTTTCGTCCCTCTCCGGAAAACCACTGAAGAAACTTGAAATGCGGGCAACCCAAGTGGATGATCTTTCATACTTGGCAGACTGTCCGTTGGAGGTTCTCCATTTACCAGGTTCTCCCGTGACAAGCATTACCCCCCTTTCTTACCTTCCCATCAGAGAAATAAACTTAATCGGACTCTCTATCAATGATCTTGAACCACTATGTACAATGCCAATCGAACAATTGAGCATCTCCCCTGAAACACTCTCTAATGAACAGTTCGATTTACTCAGGGAAGTAAAACCCAAGCACTTGATTGGTCCAGGAGACCCGCCAGAACAAACCCCTACCGTCTTCTTCGAAAAGTATGGTAATGAAAAATGAAGAATTTAATTCAAAACTTGTCCAGCGGTCCAACCTTGAATATCATTTCGAAATGGCGATAGACAGACTTAAAGGAATAGACGATTACTATGACGTCGTGGTAATCGGAAGTGGTTTAGGCGGATTGACCGGAGCCAATTGCCTGGCTAAGCAAGGGCATTCCGTTCTCTTACTCGAACACCACTACCAGTTCGGAGGTCTCGCCACTTGGTTCAAACGAGCAGGAGGGCACATATTCGACATATCCCTGCACGGGTTTCCCGTTGGGATGATCAAGTCTTGCAGGAGGTATTGGACCAAAGAAATAGCAAATTCGATCGTTCAGTTGAAAGACATTCGTTTCGTAAACCCCCAATACGACCTCAAAACGAGTTTTGACCGCCTCGACTTCTCCAACATCTTACAGAACACGTTCAATATCGCCAAGAGTCGCGTCGAGGAGTTTTTCGATCATCTCCGGACTATGGATTACTTTGCAAAAGACGGTCGCACGATAGGCGATCTGCTTGAACAGTTCTTTCCCGGGCGCGACGACGTCAAGCGTCTGCTGTTGGAACCTATTGCCTATGCCAACGGTTCGTCCCTCATGGATCCGGCGATTGCCTATGGGATCGTGTTTTCCAACTTTATGAAAAAGGGAATCTACACTTTTAAGGATGGAACCGACGCTCTGATAAAGAAAATGGTAAACGAGTTACGATTGAACGGAGCTGAGCTGAGAAGACAATCAATGGTTGAGAGCCTCATTACCAAAGAGAAAAACGGCAGGCATCACATATCCGGAGTCATGGTCAACGGCAAGAAAGTTCTTTGTAAAGCGGTCCTTTCCAATGCCAACCTTAAGAACACCATCGAAAAACTGCTTGGACTCTCCAAGCTTCCATCAAAATTTGCCAAAACAGCTTCTTCCGTACGCTTGAACTCAACATCGTGTCAGGTCTACATAGGGATGAAGAAAGGCGTGAAGATACCCGAAATAGGAGATCTCATTTTCACTTCCGAGTCACCGGCGTTCTCAAGCGACGAGCTGACTGACTTTCACACCACAAGTAGAACTTTTTCGGTATATTACCCAGACACCCGGCCTCACCGTAAGAACCCCAAATGCAGCATTGTCGCATCAATCAATGCCAAATGGCAGGATTGGGACAAACTTACGCCCGACCAGTACGCCAAAGAAAAAGAAAGGCTTATTGAGGAGAGTTTGGTGGCTCTGGAAAAAATCATTCCGGGCATCAGGGAAAAAGTCGAGCACCTCGAAGCCGCCACCCCACGAACGATCGAGCATTACACCCGCCATGCAGGAGGAGCTTCCTTCGGAACTAAATTCGAAGGACTGGAAGTGTCCTCGTCTCTCCCCGACCACGCCCCCGGACTTTACCACGCAGGTTCAGTCGGAATCATTATGTCCGGATGGCTTGGGACGATTAACTATGGTGTAATCACCGCGAATAAAATCGATCGTTTTCTTCGCGGAAAAATCAACGGCGAGGATAAAGCCCCAGACGATCAATCCGAGCAACTAACCTCTCTCGCTTGACCATCTCCTCATCAACCTTACTTTCAATTTCATGGAAGAAATCCATCGTCGTATTCCTCATCGCCCACCTTTTCTGTTCATAGACAAGATCCTCAACGTCTCCGACAGTGGCGCCGAAGCGTCTTTAACCATCAAACCAGAATTCCCTTTCTTCGAAGGGCATTACCCAGGAAACCCCATCATGCCGGGTGTCCTGCTTTGCGAGTCTGTATTCCAAACCGGCGCCGTATTCCTATCCGACTTGCTGAAAGAAGAATCTCTTACCGACGAATCCGTGACTCCGGTGCTAACCAGAATCAGAGATGCCCGCTTCAAAAGAATGGTTTTACCTGGAGATAAAGTCGAGATTTCCGTCTCGCTTGGCGACAGGATGGGTAAATTCTTCAATTTGACAGGTCAAATCAAGAATTGTGGGAAGATTTGCCTGTCGATCTCGTTCGCTCTTGCCTTGGTCAAGGACGAAGAGAAAAAAAGCCAATGAGCTTTCTTGGTCTTACCGGCAAAACTTTTCTAATTGTTGGTTTCGCCAACAAAAAGAGCATTGCATGGTCTGTAGCCAAAACACTTCAAGAAGAGGGTGCCCGGGTAATTTTTTCCGTACGCAACGAAAAAAGAAAACACGAATTGGAAGCAATCATTGAAGACTCAACCGTCCTTACCTGCGAATTCGGTCATCAAAAAGAAGTTGAGAAACTCGGGCACGACGTAGGAAAAATCGTCGACGGAAAACTGGACGGAGTCCTTCATTCGATTGCCTTCGCCAACTACTCCGAAGGATTGAAACCCTTTCACGAGACCAAGAGAGAAGATTTCCTCGAGGCTATGCAAATATCTTCGTTCTCCCTCATTGAGCTTGCGAGAGCATGCAAACCTCATCTATCAACGGATGCCTCCATCGTAACGCTCGGAATATCCTCAACTCAAGTTACGGCTGAAAACTACGGATACATGGCACCTATCAAATCTTCGCTCGAAGCATCCGTAAGATACTTGGCGAAATCATTTTCCCACGATTCGGAGGTTCGCTTCAATTCGGTCAATGCAGGTCCACTCAAAACAAGCGCATCCGCCGGGATCCCGGGCTATCTCGCCAATTATCTTTATGCCGAAAAACTGACCTACCGAAAACGCGCATTGCAAACCAGAGAAGTCTCCGATCTAGCCACTTTTCTCCTTAGCCCACGTTCTTCAGGTATTAACGGACAAGGCATCGTCATAGACGCTGGGATGGGATTAAACTATTTCGATCGCGAAATAGTTGAATCAGCAACCGAAATCAAGAAATGAAGTTTGAAAAGGTTGGAATCGAAGGGATGGCCTATTCCCTTCCATCCGAGATCGTCACTTCGGTTCAACTTGAAGAACGCCTTGCCCCCCTTTACGACAGGCTCAACCTACATCCAGGCAGGTTGGAATTAATGACTGGAATCAAAGAGAGAAGGTTTTGGCCCGCTGGCTTGAAACCATCTTTCGCATCAGCTGAAGCGGGCATTAAACTTCTTGAAACGGGTATAGCACCCGACGGAATCGATTTATTGATTCATTCAGCCGTCTGCAGGGATAGGCTTGAACCGGCCACCGCATCTTATGTCCACGGACTAATGAAACTGGCTGGAAACACGCAAATTCTCGACGTATCCAATGCCTGCCTAGGTTTTGTCAACGCCGTTATCTTGGCTGCAGGAATGATCGAATGCGGTCAAATAGACAGAGCTATGATCGTGGCGGGAGAGAACGGGAAACCCCTTGTTGATCGCACGATCGACCTTCTCAACGACAGCAAACTAAATCGTCGCGACATCAAGCCATACTTTGCAAACTTGACGATCGGCGCCAGTGCCGTCGCTTGGTCCATTGCCCGCAGGGATTTGATTGATGAAAACGCCCCGATACTGGGAGTTTCCGCATGTGAAACCGACACCTCTCATAATCATTTATGCGAAGGAGATACCGAGGGCGATGGCTTGATCATGCAGACCGACTCGGAAGAGCTCCTTCATGCAGGAATTTCAGTAGCCCAACGAGCCTGGGATAAATTCACCAAATCTTCCGGATGGAGCCCGCAAACACCTGAGTTCATCGTCACCCATCAGGTAGGGAAAGCTCACACCAGCGCTGTTTTCGAATCTTTGGGATTAAGCTTGTCTAAAAACTTCTCGACCTACGAAACATTGGGGAATTGCGGGTCAGTCTCTCTCCCCATAACTTACAGCATTGCCTGCGAAAAAGCTCCACAAAGGCGAACGCAACCATGTTCTATGCTTGGCATTGGAAGCGGTCTTTCGAGCATCATGCTATCAATCAACCCTTGAAGGCTCCTAGCTCGATCAAGCAATCCTACCCGTTCGACGGTGAAACCTTCAAGACCAAGGAAGGCCACTCTATGCACTACCTGGACGAAGGTGAGGAGGGGGGGACCCCAGTCCTATTTCTCCATGGAAATCCGACCTGGTCCTATTTTTATCGTAACCTGATTTTGCGAATGAGAACAAACGTCCGCTGCATTGCTCCGGATCACATCGGCTGCGGGCTTTCGGACAAACCCGATTTTCCTGATTACGGTTACAACCTCAAGGACCACTCCGAAAATATCATCCACCTTCTTGACCATCTCGGAATAGATCGAGTTCGCCTGGTTCTTCATGATTGGGGTGGAGCCATTGGTTTGACCGCATTCAGAAACAGTACGGACAGAGTTGAGAAAATCGTCCTTTTGAACACCGCGGCTTTCCCTTCACAAAACGTGCCCAAAAGAATCCTCCTGTGTCGTTGGCCTGTGATCGGTAGCTTTTTGGTTCGCGGGCTCAATGGTTTCGCTGGAGCAGCGACCTGGATGGCGACCCAAAAAAAGCTGCCGAAAGAGGTGAAGAATGGTTTTCTTTACCCTTATTCGAACTGGAGCGACCGAGTTGCCGTTTGGCGATTCGTTCGGGATATTCCATTCGAGCAAAACCATCCTAGTCTCCCTCTCCTCAAGGAGACCGAAGGAAGCTTGAAGAATTATCTCGATACCGAAGTCTTAAGCTGCTGGGGGATGAAAGACTTTTGTTTTAACCCAGGTTTCCTTAGTGAGTGGGAAGAGATTTGGCCACACATGAAGGCGCATCGAATGGATGAGGCGGGACATTACCTGCTTGAGGATTCATTCGATGATTGTTGGTCGAGAATCGAACCTTTTTTACAAGGCTAGAAAACTCTTTTAAGGCTCTTCCACTTGCCAAATTCCCATTTGCCCCGCAAGTTAGTAAACAATGCAAGGCAAGAAACCATTGAGGAGTAGAGAAGAACGGTCATACAACCTGGTCTCGATCGAGCCATACGACAACACCTCTCGCGCTTACAGGAAGGAACCACCCAAGCGGGCAGAAACCGGATTTGGCTTTTATCTTTCCATCGCGATCATTACGTTTATTACGATTGTATTCTTTTCTCTGTACGAATTGGTTGTCGAGACCTGGGTAAAGTTCAAGTGAACACGAATGGAGAGAACAAGCCTACCCCTGCAGAGGTGGGAGCTTTTCTCGATCATTTGGCTTTGGAAAGACGCCTTTCCAGTTACACAAAAAGAAATTACGGTCAGGCTCTTGAAAAATTCTTTGAGTGGTTAAGGAAAGATTCGGGTCGAAACCTCCGGGTCGATGAGGTCACCAAAAGGGACGCCAGATCCTATCTTGTTGAATTCCAATCCCAATATTCTCGTCGAACCCTTCGCAATCATGTTTCCGGCCTTCGTGGTTTCTTTAAATTTTGCCAAACCAGAGGGCTCTGCAAAGTTAATCCCTTTCACAGTCTCACTCTGCCAAAACCCGACAAACCCCTCCCGAAGTTTCTGACTGAAAAACAAACCAAAAAATTGCTCTCTCAACCAAAGGAGAAGCAAGACCTGAAAGAGGGTGTTGATTTTCTTGCGTCTCGTGACCTGATGGTCCTGGAATTACTTTATGCGGCCGGATTAAGGGTGAGCGAACTAGTGGGACTCGACTACGGGCATTTGGATACCGTTCGAGCTACGGTCAAGGTGATGGGCAAAGGGCAAAAGGAAAGGGTGTGTCCGATCGGCAAAGTCGCCCTAACCACCGTATGCAGGTTCAGGGACAATTTCGTACCGGAGGCCTCCCATCACTCCCCAATCGTAATCAACCGGCAAGGCGGAAGACTTTCCTCTCGTTCCGTCCAATCAATGATCAAGAAGTATCTTCGCTCGGCAGAGCTGCCCGAAGACTTGACCCCCCATAAGCTTCGCCACTCTTTCGCCACCCATCTCCTCGACAATGGGGCCGACCTGCGTGCGGTGCAAGAACTCCTCGGGCATTCAAGTCTCTCGACGACTCAAATCTATACGCATGTTTCGGTCTCCCGACTCAAGGAAGCTCATCACCTTGCTCACCCGAGAGCTTAGTCAAGATGGTCCTACTTCTCCGCTCGTTTGGATTGGCAACTGCCCTGCTAGCATTTGCTTCTTTGTCTGCAAGTATATTCGCGTGGAATAAACATGGAGCTCGCCTGGGGTTTTGGGAGACAAGCGTGCAAACGACAAGGGAAGTACCGATCATAGAAGGAATGCCCGAACTCGGTTATCAGCAACAAGTCGTCTGGGAGGAAAAGCTTGTTCTCGGTATCGAAACCCTTATCGCGGGCATCCTGCTATTCTTAATCGCAATTTCAATCTCCATCGGCCTCTTTGTAATAAGTTCGAAGTTTCCCAAAAAGATTCTTGAGTAAGCGATAAAAAACAATTTCTCTTTTATCATTCATGCAAAATATTATTCCTACTCTTTTTCTATTATCCGGACTGGCTCTTTCCGCCGAGCCTACCAAGTTTGATTTCAAGGACCCCAAAGAAATCAATAACGTCATTTTCCAGATGGACGCGCCCTTGGAATCGATCAACGGCTCGGGCGACGCTATTAGCGGAACCGTTTACTTCGACCCTGAAAACCCATCTGCAACAAAAGGAACAATAGTTCTTGAATCCTCCAGCCTTCACGTCGGCAACCCCGTACTCAAGGAGCATATCCATGGTTCCGATTGGATGGACGTCAAAAAATATCCATCCATCAGCTTCAAGCTAACCAAGCTTGAAAACATCCGCAAAAAAGGAATTGAAGTTTTGGCTGACGCCAAAGGGAAAATGACGATTCGCAACGTTACGATCGAAATGAATGCTCCCATAAGGATAACTTACTTGAAAGGTTTGCTCGAAAAACGAAACCGAATCCCTGGCGACCTGCTGGTCATTCGATCCAAGTTTGTCGTCAAGCGCGACGATTTCGGAATTCGACCTGGAGAAAAACTGGAAAAAGTAGCCAATCAAATAGAAATCTCTTTAAACGTTGCAGGAGCCGCTCCAACCAACTAAGCTTCTCTTCATACCCCCCCGAATGACTGAATTCCCCATTCAGTCCATTCAATCCCTAAAGCGAGAACACGTATGACGTGTTCTCGCTTTTACTTTTCTCCCTTTTTCCCTATAGTTCACGGTTCACCTTCTCCTTGATGCCCGACGAAAAAATACATCCCATTTCAAACCGCTTGTTGAACCGACAAGACAAGGAGCATCAACTTGGTTGCAAAGCTGGGGTGTTTTGGTTTTGCGGGCTTTCTGGTTCGGGCAAAAGCACCCTTGCCATTGAGTTGGAAAAACGCCTCTCCGATCACCATATTCATTCGATTGTTTTGGACGGAGACAACTTGCGATCATCACTGAACAAGGACCTGGGTTTCTCAACTGAAGACAGAGATGAAAACCTCCGCCGAGTCAGTGAAGTTGCAAGGTTGTTAATCGACAACGGAATGGTGGTCCTTGTTTCTTTCATTACCCCACTTGAGGAATTCCGCAAGCAAGCCAAGCGGATCGTCGGCCCCTCGGATTACTTTGAAGTTTACGTCAAAGCTTCGTTTGACGCCTGTCGCGAAAGGGACGTCAAAGGCTTGTATGCGAGAGCAGAGAAAGGAAAAATTTCCTCTTTCACTGGGAAAGACTCCTCGTTCGAGCAGCCGAAGGACCCCTGGTTGACAATCGATACGGAAACAACTTCGATCAATGAATCAGCTGAGGTTCTCCTCCAATCAGTACTAAAAGAAATCCAGTCCTGATACTCAATTGTAAAACACCCCTCGATTTTCAACTGAATGAGAAACTACAACCTGACGCACCTCGATCAACTGGAAGCAGAAGCCATTTTCATATTACGTGAAACAGCCGCTCAATTCGAACGACCTGGCTTGCTTTTCTCAGGAGGGAAAGACTCCATAGTCATGGCCCACCTGGCTCAAAAGGCCTTTGCTCCAGCCAAGATTCCTTTTCCTTTCGTCCATGTAGACACAGGTCACAATTTTGTCGAGACGATCGACTTCCGTGACTGTTTCGTCGAAAAACTTGGTATCGAACTGATCGTCGGACGAGTCCAGGATTCGATCGATCGTGGTACGGCTGTGGAAGAAACCGGACCAGACGCCAGTCGCAATGCCCTTCAATCCGTGACCCTTCTTGAGACTATAGACGGAGAGTCTCTCGATGCTTGCCTCGGGGGTGGGCGAAGGGACGAGGAAAAAGCCCGAGCCAAAGAACGTTTTTTTTCTCATCGTGACGCCTTTGGTCAATGGGACCCCAAAAACCAAAGGCCTGAGCTTTGGAATTTGTTCAACGGACGAAAGTCACCGGGCGAAAACTTCAGAGTATTCCCTTTGAGCAATTGGACTGAAATGGATGTCTGGCAGTATGCAAAAATCGAAAAGATCGAACTACCGAGTCTTTACTTTGCCCATGAAAGAGAAATTGTGGAGAGAAACGGCAGCCTCTTGGCTGTTTCCGAATTCGTCATTCCGAGGGAAAACGAAACACCAACTAAGGAAACAGTGCGGTTTCGCACAATAGGTGATGCAACCTGCACCGGCGCAGTTCGGTCCGCTGCATCAACCTTGGACGAGGTGATAACGGAAGTCGCCGCATCACGGGTCACCGAAAGAGGGTCGCGGACCGATGACCGTCGCTCGGAAGCGGCCATGGAAGATCGAAAAAAACAAGGATACTTCTAATCATTCCCAAATATTCCCAATGACTGAAGAAAACAACTACCTGGACATGGACCTCCTCCGCTTCACTACCGCAGGAAGCGTGGATGATGGCAAAAGCACCTTAATCGGAAGACTCTTTCACGACACCAAGGCAATCTTCGAGGATCAACTTGAAGCGATTGAAAGAAGTAGTAAGAAAAGAGGCGACGAGCATGTTAACTTAGCCTTGCTTACGGACGGCCTGAAGGCCGAAAGGGAACAAGGTATTACCATCGACGTCGCCTACCGATACTTTGCCACACCCAAGCGCAAATTCATCATCGCTGATACACCCGGTCACATCCAGTACACGCGAAACATGGTTACCGGGGCATCAACCGCCAACTTGGCCCTCATATTGGTTGACGCTCGAAACGGAGTGGTCGAACAAACCCGCAGGCATACTTTCATTGCAGACCTATTGGGCATCAAGCACATTGCCGTCTGCATCAACAAGATGGACCTTGTCGATTATGATGAAAAGGTCTATGCAGACGTGCAGCAACAATACCGAGACTTTGCCTCTAGGTTGGAAAACGTAACGGACCTGACCTTTATCCCCATAAGCGCCTTGAAGGGCGACAACGTAGTCGACCGCTCGGAAAACATGACTTGGTTCGAAGGCCCCTCTTTACTCTACCACTTGGAAAACGTCTACGTGGGATCAGACGCCAACCATGTGGACGCCCGGTTTCCCGTTCAATGGGTAATCCGTCCCCATTCCGACAAACATCATGATTTCCGCGGCTTTGCCGGTCGTGTTGCAGGAGGCGTATTCAAGACGGGTGACGAGGTCACGGTTCTACCCTCCGGTTTTTCCACCAAGATTCAAAAGATACTTTCCGGGGACGAGGAAAGGGAAGATGCCTTTTATCCACAATCAGTCACCATGCTACTCGAGGATGAAATCGACGTAAGTCGTGGAGACATGTTGGCAAAACCAAACAACCAGCCGAGGGTATCTCAGGATCTTGATGCAAAAGTTTGCTGGTTTTCCGTAACAAAAAAACTCACCAAGGGGGCTAAGTTCATCTTCCGTCATACCACGAAGGAGGCTCAAGCTATCGTTTCCGAGATCCGCTACAAGGTAGACGTCAACAGTCTCCGCAAAGTCGAGGAGGTGGATCATTTCGACATGAATGAAATTGGGCGAATTTGTCTCCGGGTTTCTCAACCGGTCTTTCATGATACTTATCGCCGAAATCGAAACACGGGAAGCTTCATTCTCGTCGATCCTTACACAAACGAAACCCTGGCGGCTGGTATGATCATATGAGTGTATTGGCGGATGAAATGATTGACCGACTGAAGGAACTTGGCCAACGCCTGATCGATCAGCGCAACGCCCGTGTAATCGTTCCCGCCTTGGGCAACGCATCAGGCTTTTGGTTTGGCGGAGGAAATCTCATTCAAGATCAAGACGGAACAATTCTTGCCTGTGGAAGATTTCGTAACCCCGGAGATGCCCGCACCGGCACTGGGTCGGGCGAACGCGGTCTTGAATTTTCTGTCTTCAGGGCATCTTCTCCTGACTCCACATTCTCCAAAGCTCTTTCCTTCTCCAAGGAGGATCTTTCGAAAAACGAGGAGGTCGTGTCAATCGAAGGGGCTAGCCTGCTGCCTTCCGGAACTGATTCAACCACATGGGAACTCTTTGTTTCCACAGAGAAACGTATTTCCTACCCTAAGGTTTTGATCAACTTCCAAAAACCCGGTACCGGAGTCTGGTCCATCGATCGAATAAAGGGAGAGGGCGATATTGACTCGCTGTCCCCTGACACCCTCAAAACCGTAGCCGACTCCCCTAAAGGCGAATCTCTCCATGTTAAAGATCCAGTGGCTTTCCGAATCAATCCAGGTTCAACCGACTTGGCCTATTGCCACCACCCATTCAGTTGGGCCAGTTCAAATACCGGCCTTACCCGGCAGGTTGGAGCAAACGATGTCTTCGAACTTATAGACGAAGACATACTTCCAAGGGGTAACAGTTGGGACGTCGCATGCTCAAGGCTTACCGAACGACTTCCAATTCCAAAAATCGGCCCATTTTCCGACATCCCGGCAATCTCTCTGTATTTTTACGACGGAGCCGAATGCTTGCGTCCGCTTGACCAGAACCCCAAGGCAGCGAAAAGACCAAGAGGATACTCCTGCGAAGAACTTGGGGGACTAGCCTGGGGATGGGATCACGAATTCCCCAAATTCTCCAAAATATCGATTGATTTCCCTCTGTTTCTCTCTCCTCATTCTACGGGATGCAGTCGTTACGCTTCGGCTCTGTTCCTCGAGGACGGTTCCTTGTTGGGTTCATGGCAGCAAGCCCAAAGCGACGGATCGCAACCTCTTGTCTCCAACCATCTGGGTAAAAGCGAAGTAACCCGAATACTCGGAGGTTGAGCCAAGTTGGACGAAAGGAGAGCAGTCTCCCCGATCTTAGAAAAAAGGGGAGCATTGGAAAATCTCCGCGGCCTGTCTTTTTGGCTTTGCTTGATACAGGAAAAGCCATCTTACTACTGCCAAGATGAAATCAATTATTCATGTCTTTGCTCTCCTCTATCTTGTTCTTGGCCCCCTTGTCTTTGCTAAGCCCGACTACGAGATCAACCTCGGAACACTTCATGGGCAACTCCGCTTCAGTCCGGAAATCTTTGCCGTAAAGCCTGAGTCCACCATAAGGTTGAGCTTCGAGAATTCAGATGAAATGATTCACAACCTGATTTTATCAAAAGGTGATGCAAAAAAGATCGACCAACTTGCCGAATCCGCCCTTAAACTCGGAGAGAAAGGCATGGAGATGGGGTTTGTCCCCAAGGATTCATCCATTTTGGCAAGCATAGGACTTGTTCAGCCCGGTAAAAAGGCTTCCGTTGAATTCACCGCACCCAAGGAAAAGGGCGATTATCCATACGTATGCACCTTCCCCGGTCACTCCCTGACCATGCGTGGCGTCATGAAGGTTGTGGAGGACCCCGACTCCGTCGACCTCTCGGAAACCAGGGAAGTCTCTGCCAGCACTACACCTCGTAATGGCGTTATCGAGGTAGGGAAGCAACCGCGCGTCATAAGAGTCCACGTAGCAGGTGTCGATTCCGGTCGATCCATTGCGGTCGGGCTTCCCGGAGGAGTGAACTATCTTTTCGACGCCGAAAAGTTAATGGTGCGAACCGGCTGGACCGGAGGCTTCATCAACGTAACGCGAGACCGTCGTGGCAGAGGAGGAGGGCTCTGCGCAATCCTTGGAGACAAGTTTCAAGTAGGGACCGATGAATTCCCATTAAGAACAGGGAGTCCCCGAAAAGTTCCTCAAACCCGTTTCTCTGGATATTCCCGAAAAGGCAACCCAACCTTCATCTATGAAGTCAATGGAGTGCGGATCGAACAAACCACTACTGGAAACCCCACAAAAAAAGGCCTTACGATTGGCTTCCGCACCGCAACCCCCAAGGAGGACCTGTACTACCTTATTGACTCCAAAGACCTGCTCGTCTCCTCCACGGCGGGCAAATGGCATTCTGACAAAGGATACCTTCACGTACCCGCGAAGGAAGCTTCCGAATTCTTCATAAGTATCGAGCAAAAATAGCATTCCATCATGAAAATCATTCTTTTCGCATTCATTCTTACTCTTACCAGCCTCCTATGCCATGGCGAAGAACAGCCCAAGCGAATTCCGGCCGGATATACGGTTTCGACCGTAAAAACCCCCGAAGGCACCTCTTTGGGAGTTGGAGGGATGGAATTCGCCCCCAATGGCAACCTCTTCATCTGCACCCGAGAAGGAGAAGTCTGGGAATATCAGGTCGAAAAAGAAAAGTGGACTCTCTTCGCAGACGGGCTCCATGAAGCTCTCGGTATATGGATTGACCCAAAGAGCAGTGAGACTTACGTCATTCAGCGTCCTGAGATCACCAAATTGATCGACACTGACAAGGATGGGCGGGCGGATCTTTATGAAAGCTTTAACGCAGGCTGGGGCGTCACGGACAACTACCACGAATATGCATTCGGCCTTGTCCGCGATGGGAAAGGTAACTTTTACGGAACACTCAACACCTCGCTCTCTTGGCCCGGTTGGGCGAGAAGCGCAAAGTGGGATATCGCCCGCGTATGGACGAAAGGCTACAAGGACACGGAAGGCAAGATGGGGCGGGCTGCCAAATACAGAGGTTGGGGCTTTCAAGTCACTCCCGAAGGCAAGTTCGTTCCCTTCGCTTCCGGAATGCGATCCCCTGCTGGAATCGGCATCAATAAAGACGACGAACTCTTCTTTACGGATAACCAGGGTGACTGGGAAGCCTCGAGCTCTTTGCATCATATCGTCAAAGGACGCTTCCACGGCCACCCCTCGTCACTGACCGATCATCCGGATTTTAAAGGAAAGGACCTCAACGCCATACCAATCGAAGACTACGAGAAACTTTGGAAGCGCCCAGCCGTCTGGATTCCCCATGGGGAATTGGCCAATTCACCCGGAGAGCCGATCTTCGATAACAGTGAAGGTAAATTCGGTCCCTTTGCCGGGCAAATGTTCATTGGTGATCAGAGTAGGTCCAACATCATGCGCGTCTCCCTCGACAAGGTAGGGGGCGACTACCAAGGAGTGATATTCGATTTCGTCAACCGATTGCAGACCGGATGCATCAGGCATGTCTTCGGAAAGGACGGCACGCTATGGGTCGGACAAACCGGAAGAGGGTGGGGCTCTGCAGGGGGCAAGGAATTCGGTCTTCAGCAAGTGAAATGGGATGGCAAGACTACCCCATTCTCCATGCATGACGTCAAGTTGACCAAAAAAGGATTTCGGATCACCTTTACGAAACCAGTAGACCCGACTCTAGCTAAGGACTTGGAGAAATACAGCGTCGAAAGATGGGGCTATCATTACCACCCCAAGTACGGCTCACCCAAAACCAACGTCTCCAAAGAAAAACCCACGAGTGTACAAGTCTCCAAGGATGGCCTCGAAGTACGCATTGGGGTAATCCTGGAAGAGAACAGGGTATACAAATTTAACCTCGGAGCCATTGTGGCCAAGGACGGGTCGAAAATGGCAAACGCCTATGCCTGGTACACACTGAACCGGCTTAAAGGATAAGCATTCTGCTCGGATTCCGGGTTTTCGGGGGAGTCTTAGTTACGCAAATTGTGGGCATGATAAGCGACCAATGAGTTGACGAGCTTTCCGCCCTTTGCCGTAGAAAGAGCCCCCAAACTAAACTCGTAGACGCGACGGGGCGTCATTTCGTCAAAAACCAAGTTGATGCTCTTTGCGTCTTCGGAAACCGATATCATTGATGGGGTGCGGGTCTCCTTGCTTACTTGTGGAGAGCCATAGCCCTGGTGGTACTTATAAGTATAGAGCTTAGTTTGGAAGTTATCGGGATTGGAAACGGAATCCCTATTCATGGGAACAGTGAAGCGCATGGAAAAACCATTCCGTGTCAGGCTGATGGAAAGTAAATCAGGTGGTGTTTCGCCCTTCCACTTGATCTTCTGAATTCCGCGACTCCCAGCCCAACCATGAGCGCTGTGAGCAACCCAGAGGGTTTTGCCTTCCGGGCCAAAGGCCAAACGGTTGTTTCCCGTAGCCAATCCGTTACCATCGTAAAAGGGCAGACAGGCTCCCTGTATCTTTCCGCCGACTTTTTCAGTGATAATCCGTATGATCCTGGGTTTATTCATCTCTCCAATGAGCATTTGGCCCGCAAAGGGCCCGAATTTGCCAGCAGTCGAGTCAACCACAGGCTGTGTTGGGGAATTTGCCATGCTCCCGTGTGGAAAAAGAATGGCAGCCGTCTCTCTCATTCTTTCAAGAGAAGGAACGGCCAAGTCGACAGGGCGGCCATGCTTCCAGTCGTCCTTCCAAATCAGGCTCGCGGCATGGCCGTAAAACTTTCCCTTCTCGATATGGTGCAACTTGCTCGTACCCACCCAGTCGCCCTGGTTATCGCTCACGAATAAGTTCCCATCGAGATCGAAACCCAGACCGTTTGGCGTGCGCAATCCGCTTGCCCAAGGAATGAACTTTCCATCCTTCGTCACTTGACAAACCCATCCTCTGTAGGGAACAGACGCGTACATCCTTTGGAGATAGCTTCTCCTGTCGAATTTGCCGCGCTTCTCAAACCTGACGTCCGCTCCGCTTGAAGCGGTGCCCAAAGAAACGTAAAAATTGCCGTCCTTGTCGCGTACCGGACCGAAATTAAATTCGTGATAATTCCCAGAAATGCCAAACTCATCGCTAAAAACCGAATACTCATCCGCCACTCCATCTCCATCCGAATCCTTGAGCAGGGTAAGCTCGGGCCTTTGGGCGACCATGATTTCGCGATCATTCAATGCAACAACCCCAAGCGGTGTATGCAGTCCATCGGCAAACAATTTCCATTGCTCCGTCTTTGGATTGAGAGTGAAAACTTCCCCGCCCACGAAGCAAGCGACTAATCGACCGTCCGGCATGAAGTCCAATCCGTCTGCCTGCGTCCCTTGCCCCCCCTTGGAATTACCATATCTTTGAAGCAGAAGCTCGGGAGACTGAACGTTCTCGATCTGATAGAAATCCGAAATCTTATTGGCGTGTGCAAGTTTGCCCCACAAGAGTGCAATACAAAGTAAAAACGCGAACCTATTCATTTCTCAACCTCCCTTCGGTCATCAAACAATCTCATAATCTCATCTTTAGAAAGCGGCCGTTCATAGGCGCGTAATTCATCCAAGTAATAGTTTGGATTTTCTTTTCCACCACCCAGAACGATTTTACCAGAAGGGAAATCTCCTTTCAACGGCTTATTAGCAAGCAATGCTCCGTCCAGATAAATTTTCTCTGTCTTTTCGTCCAAGGTCAGGCAAAGTAAGTGCCACTGATCATCGACTGCCGGGTTGGACACGGGTAGTTCCATCGACTTTAGCTTTTCCTCGCCTTTCTTTAGCTCCGCCACTTCGAGCCTGTCGATATTGGGTCCGTTGTTGGAAACCGAAGTCAAGCGGATGCGCCGCTTGCCCCGTTTCAGATCAACCATGTGATCCTGATTGCTCCATGAGTCCCAACTGCGGGTGCCTGAAAAGGGCAGGGGGGGAGCGAGCAGATCCTCTTGGCCGTCAACGCTCAAGCGCAGAGGGCGACTGCCAGAACTTGAATAACGGAACCGCAAGGTATACGGTCCGTCCTGTTTGATCATAATATCCCACTCCAGGTATTCCCCCTTCTTACTCCCGAAGTCGACGTAACCCGACCCAAGAAACCCTCCATTGGCCTTGGTGCGGGAAGGGCCCTTAAACTTGGCGTCTTCCGCCTCGAACACTCCCTCGAGGCTACGGGCAAAAGGTTTGACTGGAGCGTCAAAGAGGAATGGGTTCGCTTGGGGTTGGTAAGAGAGCCCGCCTCCCTTTTCCCAGAAAACGATATTTGAAAGGGGCCTCCTAGAATCCGTCAACTTAAGCCAGAAGGAAAGGGATGCGCCATTGGTAAAATCACCCGCCTGCTGAGCGGGTACGATAGGTTTGCCCCCCCTCATCATCCACGACTGCCCGATGGCGCCCGGGTGGAGATCGCCCTTCCGGTTGTAGCAAACTGCCAAGTCATTCATTCCAACCCGTAGGATTGGGTGCTTCCGCGAGATTTCCTCCATTCGGACTTGAAACTTGGCTGCCTCTTTCGCTGTCAGCAACCACCCCTCGGAAACCTTTTTTCCCTGGTCGAATTCATAAGATACTCCGGCATCAGGGTCGATAGACCAGAGAATCCCATCCTGCGAACCCAATATTTTGAATTTTCTGATCAAGCCACTTTTCCCTGGTAGCTTTACCAAGTATTCAGAGACCTTGAGGTCGCCCAAGCGATATCGGAACTCGGGGATTCCGTCGATCATCCGATAACCCTCGAAACGAACCTTGGTCACTTCCTCTCCCCTCGGTCGAAACGGAAAAGCAACCTCTTGATAATAAACACGACCCTCGATCGTTGGGAGAGTGCGCCAGCGGCCAAAGCTCCCATTCTTCTTGATAAACCCATCTCGCCAAGCATAACGCAGTCGGCATTCGCCTGCATCCCAGCAATAGGAATGTCCACCGGGAAGATGGACGGCAATGGCAGCGGGGGTGCTGTCAGGCATAAAAGTCCTATGTACGATCGCACCGCCCTGATTCTCGAACTCCCACCAGGCCGACTTCTCGCCCTCCTGATCTTCAACGGTTGATTGAACCTTCTTTGGAGGTTCTTTGGAAACGAAAAGAACCCCATGCATAAGAAAGCCATGACCGGGGAAAGTGCATACATACGGGTACTCGCCTTCTTTTTTCGGAGCCACAAACTCGACGGCTACCTTTTTGCCGGGAAGAACAACCGGGGTCGCAACGATCACCTTATCTGATTTGGGTACGTAGTGGAGTTCCGGTCCCTCCGCACCGAGAGCGATTGCGGCCTCCACCACTTCCATACGCGAACCGGGTTCCACGAGAACGAAATTATGCATCATCTCGTCGACGTTGTCGAAAATCAGTTCGACCTGATCCCCTGGTTGCACATGCAAGAGTTTCGGGTCGTACTGCAAACCCGGCTTTACACCGACCGTTATTTTTTTCGCCTCCGCGTGGGGAAGGAAGAAAAGCAAGGCAAAGAGCAATGACAGTGAAATGCCAGACTCTTTAAAGAAAAGAAGAATTCTCGAGCGCACACTGTCCAACCTGATTGTAATCGATCAAAAGACAATCCAGAACAAAGCTATCCAAACAAAAAAAGGCCAATGGGCATACACTCCGACATCAAAAATTTCATGTAAATCAATAATGCAATCAAGCCCACGAGGGATTTCCGTCCAATGGCAGGAAAAGAACAAAAGTCGCTCCGCCTCCTTCCGTAGGCCTAAAAGTCAATGAACCGCCGTGCTCACCAACGATAAGAGCGTGCGCCAAAGCCAATCCTTGCCCCATCCCTTGCCCAACGGCTTTCGTGGTGAAAAAGGGCTCGAAGATTCTATCTCGGATACAATCGGGAACTCCTCGTCCATTATCCCGAACCTCGACCTTCACTCCGTTGCGTGCAGTTGTTGAGCGAATTGAAATGACCCCTTTCACGCCCCCCGGCGGATGCTCGACAATAGAATCTTAGGCGTTCACCACCAGGCTCAAAATAGCATGACTGACCTCACTAAGCGCACATTTCACCTTTGGCATATCTTTATCCAAAGAAAACTTCAGGTCGACGAGCCCAGGATCAAGTTTGGCCTTGGATAAAACAAGGGCATCACGAATGGCTTGATTGACGTCGCCGAGTTCCATTTTTCTGTCGAGGCCCTTATGGGAATACCTTCTCATTGTCGCGACAATGCCTCCTATTCGATTCACCCCGACAATCGTATTCTTGATGGCAACAGGCAGATTCTCTTTTATAAAATCGGGAAGATAGACACTCGCTGGGCCGCTCAGGATTTCCTTGATCGAGTCTTCGATGAACTTTAGATGATCTCCAACAAATTGAGCGGGCGTATTGATCTCATGAGCTATACCCGCGGTCAGTCTACCCAATGCCTCCATTTTGGCCGACTGCATTTCGGCGGACATTGCTTCCGCCGCTTCGATTTTGTGATGGGGTAGGACTCCATCTGTTTTGGCGCTGGCAGGTGTAGCGATCCAATCGGAGGAGACAAAGCTATCAGGCGAAGGTCGGACTGAATCTTTTTTTTTCAATCATCTCAAATCGATTCCCTTAAAAACTTTTATGAAACCTCGCATACCCAAGCATTAAGACAGTGCGCCCCTTCAATCAATCGTCAACCGGAGCTTTTCTTGGCAATCTATTCGCTTTGTGCCCCGAAAGAATCAGCTTCCGTCAACGGCAGTAAAACATGAAAAGTAGTTCCTTCTCCCTCGACCGTATCAAAATAAATCTTCCCCCTGTGCCTTTCGACCACCAAGTTATAGGATATAGCCAAACCTTGACCTGAACCCACTCCTACTTTTTTGGTCGTAAAAAAAGGATCGAACACCCGATCAATTACGTTGGCAGGGATACCGCCACCATTATCCTCAACGGATATACGTAGAAAAGAGCTATTATCGCGGGTGGTCTTAATTGTAATCTTGCCCATTGAGCCTTTGTGAAATTCGGCGATTGAATGAGATGCGTTTACAATCAAGTTTATGAGAACCTGACTGATCTCACTCAAACGGCAAGGAACCAAAGGTAAATCGGAACCAAACTCCGTATCCAAAACCGCTGAGTTTTTCCATTCGTTCCTTGTTATTGAAACACAATCGCGGGCTATTGAGTTTATGTCGGAAGGGCAGAGTGCAGCCTGATTGTCCTTGTAAGAAAATCTCTTCATCGCGGAAACGATTTCCGTTATATGCTCAAGTCCTTTTCCTATGCTCTCCAATGCGACAGGTACGTTCTTCTCCAGAAAGTCCGCATCCTTGAATTCGAGCTTTGAAAAAATTTCTTGCTCGAAGGTTTCATCAACGAAAGTTTTCAGGAAACTCAGGTGGTCTCCGGCAAATTGGGCGGGCGTACGAATTTCGTGCGCTATGCCCGAGGCCATCTGACCGACTGCTTCCATTTTTTGAGCATGCTGCAAATCAGCCTCCAATTTCTTACGGTTTTCAATCTCAATCTCCAACTTTTCCGTCCGCTCGGCAAGTTGGCTTGTCCTTTCTTTTACAGACTCTTCCAGTTTATGCACGAGCTGCCAAAGTCTCCTGGATAGAGTTTCGATCTCATGGGGACCGGTTTCTTTTTTAAAAAGCGTTTTCACTTGCGATGAACCCGCTCCCTCTTTCTTGAGAGAAGTCTGGGTAAATGATCGCCTGTCGCTCAATGCCTCGTCCGCAGCCCGGGCCATTCTGCTAATTGGATTAAGGAAACTCCTTTGAATCACATAGCCGACGGCAAGCATGATCAGTAAATAAGCAACGCAGGCAATGCCGATAAGCGACAAGGAGTCCTTTCTTGATTCAATCATCTCCACTTTCCTGATTTCAATCTTAGCATATTCGGACTCCAAGAATTCGTCGGTCCAAATATCCAATTTCTCAACGGCCAAGCGAAAATCCGCAGCTACTCTGTCGAAATCCGGTTGAGGAAAAAGCTCAGGATTCGATGCCAAGGCAAGAGAACCCAATTGAACCGAAGTTTTATTAAAATCACGAAAAGCCAATTCATAATTTCTAATCAAACCCTGGGGAACTTGAGGTTCGGACTTCATCCTCTTGATACCCTCATGGACTTGAACAAGCATGATTTCGACAAACTGAAACAAAATCGAAGGTTCATCCGCAAAGTAATCCATTCTGGAAATAACCTCCTTACTCTCATCCGACAGCTTCGTGGCCTTTTTCCAGGTGGCAGAGGCTTCACCGCTTGACTGAAGAAACATACTGAATCGGTCGGTCTCGTCACTTGACTGACTCATATGGAGCCATGCAAAATAAAGAAGAGAAAAAGCCCCGACCAGCGACACTATGGTCATGAACAATAAGTAGTGCCTGATTTTCACCTTACACGCGTTTTACTTCACCCAATCAAGTAAAATCCCAATAACTAAGATTTGCCCTTTCTGACCAAAACCTGAATTGCATCGGGAAAAGGGCTTTCGTCATAAGTAGCAAAATAATTACCCGTAATCCGGAGAAAGTGCTCATCGACGACTGTTCCTTTTGGTGCAATCAAAGTATTGTCGGGCAGACGAATATCCTGATTGATCTCCATACCTTTCGCCAAGAGTTGAGGATCAATCATGTCTATGTAGTCGCCATCGGAGGAAACGTCGTAGGCCTGCGTAAACGCCTCAATGATACCAGGAACGAACTTGTCCTGTGAAGCCGACAAAATCTCACGTATCTTACCGTTTGAACGGCCTTCCGATGCATAATGGTCATATTTTTGGCAAAACCTAAGTATTGAGGCGAGCTTGTGAGTTCCCGTCTTGTCAAGCACCTGAGGATTGTAGTCTGTATTGATCAACTTGATAATCTCTGGGATATCCCCAAGTCTTGGAATCCCACCAAGCACTCCACTGATAAAAGTGGGGAATCCCTCCATGATCTCAACGACTTCCTTGGGTAGTTCGATTTGCTTGTAAACGTCTTCCTGGATGTTATCGGGAAGTCCGACGTGCCCAAGGTAGGAGAAAGTGGCGGCCAATTCAAGTCGCCATGGGTCACTGACCTTGAGCAACTCTGCCAACTTAAAAGCAACCTCTTTGACTCTTTGAGCTCGACCAAAAAACAATGGCTTCGAGGCAGCCAGAATTGAAGTCATTGCCCGTACCGCACCGTTCAACGTTTCCTCAAGCATATCCTTTTCCGCTCGAATCAACTGGTACTGTCGCAAAGCCGCCTCAACGTGTTCCTTCATTTTCTCGGAGGAACATGGTTTGCCCAGCAGACGAAAAATTTGCCCATGCAGAACTGTATCCGAAACATTTTCGAAATTTGCCGCTCCAGTGAGCAGCATCGTAACGACCTCCTTATCTTCTTCGCGGATTTTCTGCAGAAACTCGGCTCCATTCATGATCGGCATCTGAAAGTCGGAAACCACCACGGCGAAGGGACCTTGCTCTTTGAAGATCATTAACGCCTCTTCAACCGAAGAAGAAACATGAACATTCAAATCCCTACCCAAAGCTAACTGCAAGCCAGTTAGTAATGCTTTTTCGTCGTCTACAAAGAGAATCTTATCTGAAACGTTCATAATGGATTAATTTAGTCAGAAGTTGATACTATCTCGACAGAGGGAAGATCGTCTAGAACTAATGAGAGAAAATGAATAAAAATTACACAAATACGTCACACCCAAAGAGCTAGGACTCGTGAGTGAAGACTTCAGTAACTCACGGAGTTTCCTCTTAATCCAATTGCACCAGAATCTATTGCTGATCAGACGAAAGCTGAACAAGATGCAATAGGTCGGACATTTTTATGCGCCTTCGCTTGCTATCCGGCAAGGTGTATGTCGGAAGGGTATTGCTTTGAATCAACTTCGTAATGGGGCGATTGGTCTTGTACCCCAAAAATCGCGCGGCGTCTGTGATGGAAAGTAATCGAACAGTGTCGTTTTTCATTAGCTTAAGATTTCAACAATGAGAGTTTTGCGAATCATGACTGAGATCATGCGTACTTTCGCGGCCTCCCTCGACCTCTTGTCGCTTCCTGCGAGGGAGCTTGGGACATCTCCTTGGCTTTCTCCTTCAAGGACAATACCTCGCTGAGGAGAACCCTTCGACGGGTGACGTGAGGTAGGCGGTAGCCAACGAGAGCACCTCTCTCTATCATCTGGTTGACGGATCGATAGTGTGCAAACCCAAGGATTTCGGCAGCTTCGGTAATTTTAATGAATCGGTCTGGGTCAGTTTCTTTAATCATTTGGTTTTATTTTTGTTAAGGTTGCTTTTCATTTTTACGTATCAATGAAACGATCTGTTTGTGCCTTACACGCAAACGATCCGTCTCAGGCAACTCGTAAGCCTGGAGTAGTCCGCTCCTGACCATTTTTGAAATCCTGGTGTAACTCCTGATGCCGAGGACTTCAGCCGCTTCACTAAAGGTAATGAAGCGTTCCCCAAGGTACTTTTCTTTACTGCTCATCTTCAAATAAGACTCAAAAGATCAGGCAAATTCTCTTACTGGTGAAGAAATTGATTCAGGAACGGCCACTTTCATAACTTCATTCAAAGCCAACCTCCTTCTCTTGGTGTGTGGGATTTCGTACTCTTTCAGATATCCTTCCTTAATTAATCTTAATACTGATCTGTAATTTTTGTACCCGAGTATATGGGCTGCTTGCGTAAACGTAATAAGTCTGTTTTCGAATTCTTTCATTTTTAAGTGATGATTGTTTACCCTAACCCTCTAATTGCATATTACCTGCATTGCAAATACAATTTTGTAAATTTTGCAACAAACCTCAAGGCACCCTATGTATGACCAGATGTCCTTTAATAATGAGTAAATCTACTCTTTNGGACAATTCATATGCTTGTATTATACAATTATTGAAATCATAGGGAGCAGGTTTTGCAAACAACTAACCTCCATTGGACATGGCCCGGCAGAAATAATTTAGGAATCCTGTATTGTCCTTTGGACAATTGAGACCAAATCCAACTAGTGGGGATACCGGAGGGATTAGCCCAAGCACAGATCCTTCAAGCGTCGATGATTACACTCAGCAGCTCCTGCCCGAATTTTCGGAGTTTGGACTCGCCGATACCCGTAATTTCAAGCATCTCACCGAGGCTTTGAGGTTTTACCCGAGCGAGCTCAATCAAAGTCTTGTCGTGAAAAACAACATATGCGGGTAACCGACGTTTTTTGGCCATTTGCTGGCGCGTAGATCGTAACTTTTCATATAAATCGCGATCGAGGTCGTTATCAAGTTCTTCAAGCGCCTTTTTCGCCCTTTTGGTTTTCTTTGCCTTTTGCTTCTCGGTAAGTTTGCGGAAACTGATCGTGTCTTTTTCCTTCAAGAAGAGAAACCCTTTTTCGGTAATCTTGATGCCGTTGTGCTCGTTAACGTCGACCATCAGTAGGTTTCGTGAGACCAATTGGCGGAAAATGTTTTGCCATTCGGGCTTACTGTAATCGCCACCAATACCGAAAGTGCTCTGCTTATCGTGCCCGAAACGAATGATCCGCTCGTCTTCCTTTCCCAGCAGCACGTCGATTACGTAGATCATGCCAAACCGCTGTTCGGTTCTGTATACCGCGGAAAGAGCCATCTGCGCGGCGGTCGTACCATCGAAGGTCTCCGGCTTGCTCTCGCAAGTATCGCAATTACCACAAGGTTCGCAACGATCGGCAAAATATTCGAGCAGGATTTGGCGACGGCAAATGGCCGCTTCACAAAGTCCGATCAAGGCATTGATTTTTTGATGCTCGATCCGCTTTTGAATTTCCGGGGCTTCGGAGGTATCGATCCAGTTACGCTGCATGGCGGCATCTTCCATTCCGTAAATCATAAAAGCATTGGAAGGCAAACCATCCCGACCGGCCCGGCCTGTCTCTTGGTAGTAGGCCTCGATGGACTTGGGAATGTTCATATGCCCGACAAAGCGCACGTCGGGCTTATCAATGCCCATGCCGAAGGCAATGGTAGCTACTATGATGACGTTGTCTTCCCGTAAAAAACGATCTTGATTGTCGCTACGCAGACGAGGGGTGAGCCCGGCATGATAGGGCAGAGCATTCATTCCCTTTTCCTGCAACCAAGCGGCCATATCTTCGACTTTCTTGCGTGAGATGCAATAAATGATACCACTGTCTGCAGAGTGATGATTCGTAATGAAATCATAGACCTGCTTTTTCGGGTTATTGCGTTCCATGATCGCATAATGAATATTCGGCCGATCGAAACCATCGATAAAGGTTTTGCCTCCCGCTAGGGCCAACCGGTCTACGATATCCTTTCGGGTAGGCTTGTCGGCCGTTGCCGTAAGTGCAATGCGGGGAACGTCTTCATACCGTTTTGCGAGCAAAGAAAGAGCAATATAATCAGGGCGGAAATCGTGCCCCCACTGGGAAACGCAATGAGCTTCGTCGATTGCAAAAAGCGCGATTTTGATTTCATCCAACATCTCCAGGAAATCCCTCGTGACCAAGCGTTCGGGCGCAACGTACAGAAGGTCCAGTTCATTATTGCGGAGCTTCTGCTTGACCTTGAGGACCTGTTCGTAAGGCATCGCGGAATTGATCGCCGCGGCAGAAATCCCGAGTTGCTCAAGAGCGGTAATCTGGTCTTGCATCAAAGCGATGAGAGGTGAAACAACGACGCCTACGCCTTCCCGGCAAAGAGCAGGAATTTGATAGCAAAGAGATTTACCACTACCCGTGGGCATAAGTACGAACGCGCTTCCCCCGTTTACCACATGCTCAATCGCATCAGCTTGTTGACCTCGAAATTGGTCATAGCCGTAGGTTTGGTTGAGTATGCTCAGTGGGTCATTCACGTCTTACAGTAAAGCTTGATTATATATTTTGCAGAAGGTTTCGAAGTTAAGAATTCGTCGCAACACACAGTGAATCCGTGGGGGGACCAATCTTTGGCTCACGCATAAAGCCCGAACGAAAACTTAAATAAGCGACTAAGGCTATTCCCGCAAATGCCTCAGGTAATCAACGAAAAAGAAGACGCTAGGAAATGAAGTCGACAAAATTCACCTATCCGAGTCGGATTTTTTCCTGCGGATGGTTTCGCGCAGAGCTTCCGCCTCTTCCAATTCATCGGTACGCATACTG
Source organism: Opitutia bacterium (assembly GCA_002722545.1). Taxonomy (GTDB): domain Bacteria; phylum Verrucomicrobiota; class Verrucomicrobiia; order Opitutales; family Seribacteraceae; genus Seribacter. Next base: position 48,841 of record PBMI01000010.1, read on the forward strand.
ATGTAACCGGCTTTTTGGTTCACCGCAAGGTAGACCTCCTCAGCATCGTAGGCGGCGGATTCCAGTTCACCTATCGCCAGATAAACCTTGGCCCGACTACGAAGATGCGGGATGGAGATCTTTTTGGGTTTCCAACTTCTAGGCGCGTCGGGCGGGGGTACCTGCTCTACGGGGGCATGAGCAAAAGCAAGTCGCTTGGCTTCTTCAATATCATAACGGACCAAGGCTTCGTCCACCATCTTCTCGTCGTGGCGTTCGATAACGTTCTGCATCACGTTGGCCTTGTTGTACCTCATGGTCGAACCCGACAATGTCAGTGCGATGCTACTGTCAGGGCGCAGTAGTAATAAATTGCTCGTTCTTCGGTTTCGCTCGACGTCTTCACCATCCACGATGATCCCCATTTTTTTCACAACCGAATGGCTCAGGCCTCCAGGGACTAGCAGGGTCGGGAATGGGTTGGGGCTTTTTTGAGACTCTAAAAACTTACGCGTCGCATTCGCATCCTCATCAAGCACTGCGCATAGCAGGTTAACATTGTCGACCGGTCTTTCTGAAATGAACTTTCCATAACGGGCCAAATAGTTGCTTTGTTCCGCAGTCGAGACAAAGGAAACGATCGTCCACTTCTCTTCGCCCTCCTTGGGAAATCGAACTGTATCTCCGTCGAGCGTCTTTAGCTCGATATTCAGAGTTCGGTTTGCATCTTCCGGTTCGCCGATACCAAGAAAATGTCCCTGACGGCGACCATAGGTCCAACCCGCGACGAACGGCGGGTGATACATCCAGTAACGATGGTAGCGGTCCAGAAAGAATGCAGTCGCGGTCCACATTGAGGGGTGCTCTGCATACGCGTCCAGATAAGCCCGCCGGTACTCTTCGTGAAGTTTCCGTTCCCCCACATCCAGAGCCAGGAGTGAGGCAGCCGCAAGTTCAGGTGCGGACGCCTGCTCTCCGTCCGACTCCGCGAAGCCACGAATTACGGATTCGGAATCGACCTCCGCGTTACGAAGCGAATGCCTGGTCAGACACAAACGCGCGATCACGTCGGTTCCCAGGGGAAGCTCAGTCTTCATGGTGGCCTTGGCTTCCTCAACCGCGGAGGCAAAATAGCGGTACTCGCCTTTCAATTTCCACAAACCGAGAAGGGCCACGATGCGGCGGTTGCGAACGATCCACAGGTCGGGTGCCGACGGATAGGTCGATATTGCCTTTCGGCAAAGGGAATCAGCTTTTTGGTAGTTTTCAACCACCTCATCATATGGAGTTATGTAGCGAAGAGGGGGGGGGATGAAGCATGCCTGTATCTCGTTGAGTTTCTCATCCGGGACGGATGACTCGGTTCGGTTCAACTTCTTCAATGGGGCCGACTCCCCGCCAAAGACAGCTTTCAACTCGGGTGGGGCGACAAGATCAAACGAACCTTCCGTTGGCATAATCAGGAATTCGCCTGCAAAAATCGATTGCAACTGACTATTGTAATCCGCCTTCGTCCATTGACGGGCAAGCCAGGATTGCAAGTTACGCTCATAACCCCTCCCGGCTCGGCTACTCGTCAAGTACATGGCCGCATAGCCAGTCGGGCTGATTCTCAATACCCGTGGGTGAAAACGACAGTATGCCTTGTAAATCGGATTTCCCTTTCCTCCTTCCATGCGTAAGGCGGGCCAGTCGAGCCCATGACCGCGGAGGATGCTCTCGCCCGCATCAGGCAGATCATCCAAGTTCACGCTGACGAAACGAAACCGACCCGCAGCTGCGACCTCGGAATCCGAAATTTTGTTTTTCCAAGCCTCCGCCAATTCCTTGAGATCATCGAGTCCACCGTCTGTCTGCGACCAGAAATAAACGGCGGTCGTCGTACCCAGAAAGTCCATCGGAAACTTTGCCGTATTGCCTTTTCCCCATTTGAAATTCCCGATGAAGGGTGCCCCGAAAACTTGGCCTGCCAATTTGTCGCGCTGAAAATTGATGAGATCCAGGTTTCCCGGCATCCTTTCGGCAATGACCTTACGCAGATCATTGACCAGCCTGTTGTTGCCAAACTCAAGCCCCATGATCATGGCGATGCGGATCACTTTCGCTTCGACCTCGGTATCCCGGTAACGATCGACCAAGGGACGGAGAGCATCGGAGCGAGCATGAGAATCACCGCCTTTGCGGGCAGACTCGGCTTGCGTAAGCAAGAGATCCGCATCGAGTCGAAGGGCCGCATACTCATTGGGAGCGGAGGCCAACTTTGCGCAGGTGGAAAGGAAGGCTTTTCGGTTGGTCGAAGAGTTGTCAAGGGCAACGAGGATCTGTTGGCTTCGAAACAGAATGCCAAGAACTTCGTAACGGTCAGGGGAGGTCGCATGCTTTTTGATCAGAGCCTCGGCTTCGCGAATCACGCGGCGAACCGCCAGTTTCTTTCGGGCTGCTGAAACTGCCTTGCCTGCATCGACTCGCTTGGCCTCAAGTTGCTCGATCTGAGCGTCCGGTATGCCTTCAGCCGAATTTTGCCCGAGCAAGAGCAAAGGACGCAGGATCGAAGCAACCAATAAAAGCAGGGGAACGAAGAGATTACTTTTCTTCATGTCTTAAAACTCTCAAGATTCGCTCATACAGAAATTCACTGAACAGGCTTCAACTCGAAATCTTTTATGCTTACGCCACGGTTAGGCGCCCTGAAAGTGAGCTGTATGGTGTTCCTTCCCTCCCTCAGCTCAATGACCTCAGCTTGCGTACGCTGCCAACTGCCCTTTGTGTAGGGGAGCGTTTTATTGACCAAGGTGCGCCTGTTCAGTCGTGCGATAACGGGAGCGGGCTTGGAAACCGTACAAACCTTCATGGTCATTTCGTATTTACCCGCCAAGGGGACTTCAAGAGAGTACTTGAGAAGTTCGGGTCGTTTGCCCAATCGTTTGTAGTGAATTTGCATTCCACCGTCCCAGCTGTCAAGGAACGCGACCTTTTCAGTGTTGTTCCTAGGCCCCGTGCAGGCCACCGCAGGAACAGTCATCGTCCCACCTTCATCAATGATAATCTTTTTGTCCTCCTCGGGAATTTCAATTTCCCGAATCTCTCCATCGCCCAAAACCTCGTCCGACTCGCCAAGCAACCGGGCTTCTTCCGCGGAGAGGGTTGCCAATTCGTCATCCGCTGCTTCCTGATCAAGGTTGGCATCCTCAACGACAGCCCGCTTGATATAGAACGCCAAACCGTCCCAAAACCCACCGCCCTGGCCGTATTGTCGAAGGCTTACGTCTTCCTGTCCCAATGCATCTCCGATCCATTGGCCCCTAAGAACTTGCAAGTAGTCCTCTTCGAATTCGCGGGCCCGTGAATCCAAGTAGAAGTCGAGTCCGCCTTGCGGACCGCACCAGTTCATCGACCACCAGGCACCGAAATTAACGACCCAACCATCAGGCGTCCAGCGGTTCATCGCGGCATGCCCGGTCTGGGTCGAACGCCTCGCCGGTACCCCGAATGCCCGGGCGACAAACCGGCCGAAGAAAGCACGGCGACCGCAAATGCCCCCCAATGCAAGGGCTTGTTGCTGTGGCATGCCAAGGGAGTCGTCATGTCGGGTGCTGCAATAGGGCAGGTCGCTTTTGACGACCCGCGTGTAGCGCCACTTCTGATCCGGGTTGGTGATGTGGTCCGGGCGGAACTGACGAAGCATGGAACGCACCCAAGTGAGTTCTTCATTCGTGTATGGATCGTTCGTGATGAAGCGACATTCCCAGGTGTTAAAATCCTTGAATTGGGGGTCCAGTTCTTCCGCAAGGAAAGCCTTTTCATAATGCAGGAAGCGTGCAACCTGGCCGTCCGGGGTTCGGTGGTCGGTAAAGACAATACCGTTCACGCTTCCTTTGTTATTCTCGTCCAACCACGGTTGATGAAGAGCGGTGCCCAAAGCGAGTCGCTGCAGGATGCCCGGCTTGCGAGCCCTTTCGCTTGTCTCGAGGATGGCTGTGTATACCTGCATGGCCTCGCCATACTCTCCGCCATTGGCACCACCTGAGGTCAAAACCTGTTTCATCAGGGGTTCGTCGGCAAAAAGCTTGTCGAGCAGAGCCTTGTGCTCATCACTCTGTTGGGCGAACTCGGCCAAACCCGCCGGGGTTCCACGGCGAAGAATCGCTCCTTTCATCAACTTACCGTCCAAGGCGTCCGCTTCGAGTAAATGGGCGAGGCCGGAAATGAGCGGACGGGCGTTCTCAAGCGCCTTGGCTTCGGCAAGCGGTTTGGCCAGAAGGTAGGCCTTGTGAACGGATTCTACATCATCCTCGCGTGGAGCCTTCAGTGCCCCCAGCTCAGCCCGGGCGACTTCAAAGGCCTCTTTCTTTTTCGGATCGATCTCTGGCAGCGCAGCCAAAATCTCATTGCTTATCGCACCAAGTTGGTCGGAGTATTCTTTCTCCAAGACCTTGCCATGTTCGGTCAGTACCGGCTCTGGACCTTTTTTGCGAGCCGGAGAAGAAAGGGGTAAACTCGCAACGGCC
>PBMI01000002.1 GCA_002722545.1 Opitutia bacterium
CCGATATATACGTCATTTCCGATCGTGACCCCACCCAGTTGAGGAAAGCCTTCAATCTCATTGTTTTCGTTTCTGAAATATCCATAACCCTGCGATCCCAATACGGCGCCAAAATCGACGGTTACGTTATCCCCAATCGAAACATCGTCGGATATGGTCACATTACCCATAATCCTGCAATTCATACCAATTGTGGAGTTGCCAATTATGCAATTTGGACCGATTGAGGTACCGTCACCCATAGATGCGCTCTCAGAGATTATAGTCGAATCGTGAATTTGCGGATTTGGTTCCTCGGTGAAAAATTTTTTGCAAATTCTGGCAAAAGTTAATTTTGGATTGTCGCTGAATATAATTGCTTTGCTTGAGTGATCATCCATGCACAGAGAACAATTGTTATTAAGTACGACGAATGAAGATTTCGTAGAACGAACTTTATCGTTTATATCTTTATTCTTTTTGATCCAAGTAATGGAGTGACCATCAGCGTTTTGTGGTGAAGCTGGATTGTCGAAGAAAAGGACGGCGCTACCCTCAATTCTAGTGATGAGGAAATCCGAATGCGGATTTAGGTCTCCAATACTAACCTTCACTTTTCGCTTTGTTCACGATTGCTTGAGCAAAAGTTCAAACATGTGGGAAGTCTCCTTCGGAGTATCGTCATCTAGCATAAATGCAATTTTAGTCACATTTCCCTTTTCATTCCTGAAAATCTTGGAATATGTTACAAATACGAAGGTTTTTAGATTTTCAGTGAACAGGTGGAGAGATTCCGTATTTGAATATAGCATACCTATTTCCCTCTTCCTCACGACTTTGAAGCGTTCCCAAACATTGAATTTGAATACTCAAATAACTTTAAATTAAATTTGGCAATAATGAATTATCGAAGGAGACAGGTATATGAGCCTTTAAGTTGACTGTGATTAATTATGGGTTGTCGTGTGAATACCTAAATATTGAGAGACTTTCTTGCGAGACTTGGCAATTTGTTTAGCCGATTCATTTAGTTTAGCTTCCTGTAGTTGTTTGCCTGGTATTCTCTAAATTCATTGATGAGAGGATTGTATTCTTTTTTGGTCCCTCGTGGACTGCACTCTGGCTTTTGTTGAATTTCCGTAAGAATTGTGGATAATGCGTGACTAAGCCTCAATTCCTTGCAATCCAAAATTTTTTCTTTGTATCTTTGGGTAATCAAGTCCCGAGTTTTCTTGCATGAACAAATCTGAAGAACCTGCTCGATGTTGGAATAATCCTCGTTGAGTAGCACATAATCTTCATCGGCATCCATAAGTCCCGAGTACTCTCCTGCTGTTGCAATCTGCAAAGTTTTGGACAAAGCCGCCTCTAAGTTTCTGGGCGATATTGCGGAGTAGATCATGCCTTTTTCCTCATGCTTCAGAAATTTCATGTAAACCTCTTCGAAGGTCACGGAATTTTTTCCTGACTGATATGCTCGGATTCGCTCTTTGGTCTCACCCCTTTTGTCCAGCAATGAACTTCCGGACGGAGTAGCGAGGCATGACTTTGAATTTTCCATGAAATCATGCCATTCGTGGTTCGTTTTTATTGCGCTGTTTTTGGCTTCCAAATCCAAATGGAAGTGATTTCCAAGTTTTAAACTTTCATATTTTTCGATGAACTTGTTCCCAATTTCGCACTTTAAGTTTCTTAAGCTGCACCTCAGTCTGGAATATTCGTTGGTGCGGTAGGAAATATCGATTTCTCTATCATCAAAAGCTTTGGGGGTTTTCCATTTGTCTATCCACTTTTCCGGTATGTATGAAGTGTACCCCTTCTTCAGTTTCCCCTTTTGCTTGTATCTTGGGTATAGCTCGTCCCAGTGACTCCATAACACCGAATGGGTAACATTAACTTGCCATTCCAAAAGCCAATCTTCCAAAAACTCCGAACCGTCGTATTCATCTTGCGGAAGTGCCACCTTGACTGCTTGGCTATCGGTTAGAAAAGCGAATTCCTCGGAGATTTGTTCATGAAGTATGGTGTGGTTCCTGCACCAAAGAAAGGTAGGACCAAGAACGATCAGATCAAAATCAATGTTCTTGAATTTGTCATCCAAAGGAAAGGTGGCGTCGTGGGTGAAAACATTTAAATCGGAGCAATTGTCCTCAATCATGAATTCGAGCACCCGCACGCTTTCTTTCCAACGGGAAGGATGACCCATTCTGTGTAAAGAAAGAATATTCAAGGTTTTATTGTTTGTTTCAGCTCGAACAGTCTACTTTTTCGCGAGTTCATTTTTGATCATAGAATCAAAGTGCTTGATGAATGCTTTGTATGAGTATTGTCCCGGTTCAATTATCTCCTTGTACGCAGTCGTGGCAATTGTCTCTATCGCAGTTTTATCATTGAGGATTTCCAAAAGGTAATCAAAATTTGAAAAATCCTTCTTTAACTCAAGGTAGTGTCGGTCTTTTATAAGTATACCCGAATAATCTCCAGGAAAAAGTACAAGTGTAGTTCTGCAAGCAATCGCTTCAAAAATTCGAGGAGAAATTACTTGAATACATAATTTTTTATCTAGAGAAGTAAGATGTTTGGGGAGATCATCGAAAGTTGCCTCTGGGTTATAAGATTTAAATATGGCGATATCTCTCTCAATATCTCCAGAAAAGTCTATGAAACTGGCTCCGCTTTCAGTACCAAGAGTCGTTCTTGAATTGCACAATCTTTGTAACCAGTCTTCTCCGTAAATACGGTCTTCTTCGAAGGTGGAAATATCAACATGTAGTCTCCGTGGGTAATTGATTAAGAATTTCTCTGCGATTTGATATTTGTCCAAACCTAGCGTGCCAAGCCACAAAGGAAGCTTTCTCGCCCTGTAAAAAACATCTATCTTGCGAGATTTGTGAGGTTTCAAGGGCGGGGCGTCCGTAATATCAGGAGCATAACCCGTTAGGGTTTCCAAAATTTTGGTATTTGGTGAAAGTCTCTTATAAATCTTTCTAGCTATCTCGATAGGTGCACAGCTGAAAAGTACATCAATTTTCAGGTAGTTTATACGGTCGCAAATGTGATTAACCCTTCTGTATTCATCCTGAATGAACATAACTTTCAGTCCCGTGTACTTTCTAAGTTTCCTTTGATCTTTTAATGGAATGTAAGATTCCAAATAAAATGACGTAGTTAATAGTGTTATGGAATAATGAACCACTATCACATCAAACGAAGACAGATTCAAATCATACGGTAAACCCAATCTTGAGGACACTGTTTGAATTTCAAATTGAGAATATTTTTCAAATGAAGAAATATGGTCAATTATCGTTTGAGCGTTTTTCTTATTCGGGGGTAAGTCGCAATACAAAAGAAGCTTCATTTTGAAGTTTTAGCTAGAGATCGATTTTTTTCACGGCGGAATCCATTTCTGAATCAAAATTTCGAATGAAATCTCGATAATGATAACGATCGGAAGCAATCAGGTCGTCATAAGTTTTCACGACCATTTTTTCAACTAGTTTTCGGTCTCTCATTTGTTCCAGTACCTCATTTAGGTTGGAAAAGTCTTTTTCGAGTTCTATATAATGAATATTGGGTTTGAGGATTCCGCTGTACGAACCTGGGAATAAGATGAGGCAAACTTTAAAAGCTGCGGATTCGAAAATTCTAGGAGAAATGGTTCTGTAAAAAATATTGTTTTCATGGGGAAGCAGAACTTCCTTATAAACTTCATTGAAATCACAATGAAGGTTTTCTTTCATAAAATGATCTGCCTCTCTTCTTATTTTGCCGGTTAGATCAACGATTGAAACACCAGCTTCTACGCCTAGAGAAAATTTGCAGTTCGCAAGAAAGTCATACCATTTGGTTCCGTAAAATCTATCGTCTTCGAGAGCAGAAATATCGCATTCCAATCCTGTGTTTTTAGTTTTCTCAAGAAACATCTTCCCAATGTCCGACTTTTCCTGTGCTCCTTTGCCCATATAGAAAGGAAGGGTTCTTGTTCTATATCCAACATCCACTTGCCTTGGCTCGTTCCTACTGAGGTAGTAGGCTGAGGTTTTAATAAGCCTTTCGCTAACGTAACCTGTTAATGTGTGATGTATCGTCGTGCAAGTGGTGTTTTGCAGATACACACTCTTTGCATTTTTTGGGGTGAAAAGAGAATAAATGAAGTCAATTTTATACTTCTTAATAAAATCAAATCGTTGTTGGCAAAATTGGTGTTCGTCTTGGAAGAAAGCTACTTTTTTGGTTTTTACTTGCGATCGGAGAAAATCCAAAAAGCGATCGGAAAGTCTAAAAGGGTAAGCGCCAAATAAGCTGTAGTGTAGGACAATGACATCAAAATTCCTCGAACTTAGTTTGTCGGGTAATCCCAATTCCACATTCAGAAGAGTTATGTCATGATCCGAGTAAAGAGGGAACGCAAGAACATGCTCTGAAATCGTTGACGCAAAGGAGGCAAGGGGAAGCCTGTAAATTAACAGCACTTTCAATGGAATTTGGGTCGATTTATTATTTTACTTCGAAAAATGATAGCAACTTCCAATCCCAGCAACATCATTACCATAAAGGGGAATTCCATTTTGATTTAAAGTGATTTCATTCAGAAAACTAGTGTGAATCGAATCAAGTTCCTTACAGTTAACGGCCGCATTTCTTTTATGCAAAAGACTCAATTCGTGCTTTGAAATTGAGCAACCTGACAAGCCTCCAAAAAAGCCAAAGCTTTTGACTACCTCTATGAAATCTTCTTTTTTATAGCAGTGAGAAATGGGGCATTCAGCACCATCGGTAGAACGCCTAAATGCATCCATTAGGCTAACATCTTGATATTTCCCTTGTTCAATTCTAAGGACATAAGCCACATACAAATGTAACCATAGGCTATCGTGATTATAAACCATGATCGAAAGCTTTCCACCAGGCTTGAGGATTCGGTGAAATTCTTTCAAGACGGAATTCAGATGCGTGCAGTGATGCAAAACGCCGGAAGTGTGTATGTAGTCAACACTGACTGAAGAAATGGGGAGTTCATTTTCTGAATCATCGATTTGGATTAATTCAGCCATTATATCGTGGAGGGCTAATCTTTCTTCGGCGAACCTCAATGCGGAACTTGAAATATCCACTCCATAAAGTTTTTTCGTTTTGGAGAATTCACCAAACCCCACAAGGTCGTTTCCCGGTCCGCAACCGTAATCCAATACAACTTTTTCGTTTTGCCCGGCAACAGGCATCAATTCTAGGTAGCCATGGTATTGAGCGTTGCGCCAATGAAAGTGCTCCAGGGATGCTTTTCGAGTTGGATGTCTACGGTGGGCAACCAAATGTTTGGTCCAATACTCGGTAGGATTTATCATAAGACTATTGAGTAAACGGAGGCCGATTTTGCTATGCTAGTTTCATTTTTTGTAAAAAAATAATAACTCAGAAATCACAAATTCATACCACAGTCTTGATGCAAAAAGGATTGAGTCTTAAAGCTTCGAACAAAAGAAATTATTGAACCCAATACCTCTAATTACGAAAACGCTGGTCCATTGAAAATAGAAGATAATCAAATGTAATGAAATGCTTGGTGTTTCTTTTTGCAAATTCCAATTTGTTCAGTAACAAACTTGCGAAAATAAATAGTAAAACAAGAAATTATCAAACTGTAGTGCGATCAAGGAGGAGATTGAAAAAGGGAGAAGGTTGATCTGGAGTGGTCTTATCTTGCAAGAGGGTACGGTATTGATCTACGCCTTTCTTCAACTCCAACGGAGGAATTCCGTTAGCTTCATTCCGTTGCAGTATTATTTCAACTTTTTGCAAAACGTCATAATATACGCTTTCGAATTTGTTGGATGGTTTTTCAATTTTGTCACTAAAGAACCGATCGTATTTTTCATTATGAAAAATCTTTGCGTATATGACGACATGTATTGTGTGTATGTTCTTAGGAACTAGGGGAAGTTCATTGACGAACTTCTCCAAAGTTTGTAAAAAGTCGCCGTTAGTGTCAACGCTCGTGCAATAGTCTGCGAATGGGGTGGAGTTGATTTTTTGGAAGGTCTGTTTGTCCATTCTTTCATGAAATTTAGTCAGAATTAAAAAAACAATGAATTTGTTAACATCTTCTTTGTAATAAACATCCGCGTAGTATTCTGAAAGAATATTACAAAATAAGATTGGGGAATCGACATAAAAAACAAATGGCATAATAGAATCTAACAAAGCCGGAAAGTCCTCTTTGTCACATCCGTTCAATTCGCTAAACATGTGACGTAAGGAGGCATTTGATTTGAATGCAATGACTCTGTATAAATGCAGATACCATAAAGGGAATTTATCTATCAAATTTTGGTTGATAATTTTTGAGTATTTTCCCTTTTCAATTTGATCAACAGTTGTCTTGGCTAAGAATTTAGATTTGGCCCTAACACTTTTTATCCGGAATAACTCCAGATTGTAGAGGGTAAGTCTGACGATTGCGTCACTATCGAGGGTGTTTTCGTTAAAATCAGAGTGTTGGAGTAAGTAAAAACTACATTTGGACTGAAGATGCTTTTTGTAGGCCAAAGTACAATTTTCCTTACTGACTGATGAGAGTACCAGTGCCTTGTATTCGTCGAACAAATTATCAATCTTTTTACCGGGTTCAATGATCTTGGTAGTGCATTCCCCGAATATTGCTGTGCACATTATGTTTAATAAATCATTCGGTTGCTCAGTAATATGAATTTTTCTATCGACAGATAAGTCTTTAATTATATCCGTGGTCATTTGATTTGGCTTAATTTAGGAGTAATTGGGTGATAAACAATTTTATCATTTGCTAATGGAAAATAGTATGTAATGGACTTTTATTCATCAATCAACAAAGCTAATCCTAATGGCAATTGAGAAAATAGTGGTTGTGGATGACGAAATGATGATTCGAAAGGCACTGGAGACGCAGTTGCGAAACAAACGCTATTCCGTTGCATCCACTGGAGATTTGAAGGGGGCTCGTAAGATTTTGTCGCGGGATTCCTTTGATCTCGTTTTTCTTGATTTGAGACTTCCGGATGGAGAGGGGACCGATCTTTTGGAGGAAATAATGGCCAAGACGGATGGACCGATGGTGGTCATGATGACGGGTTATGGTTCGGTGGAGTCCGCTGTGTCATGCATGCAGATGGGGGCTTTTGATTATGTTGTGAAACCATTCTCCTTTGATCAAATCGAGGTGGTGGTGGACAAGGTCGCATCCTTTGACAAAATGAGGCGTGTCACCAAATACTACGTCGAGGAAAGTGATTCTCGTTCATCCGATATCGTGGGAGAAAGCGAACCAGTGCAGAGACTCAAAACATTGGTCGACAAGGTTGCCAAAACCGAGGCTAGCGTCCTTATTACTGGTGAAAATGGAACGGGCAAGGAATTGGTGGCTCGGGAACTTTATCGCAACAGCATGCTTTCCAAGGAACCTTATATCCGGGTCAATTGTGCCGCGATTTCCGAAACATTGATGGAGAGCGAGTTTTTTGGTCATGAAAGGGGAGCCTATACCGGAGCAACCGAAAGGCGCGAAGGGCGTTTCGAATTGGCGGATGGTGGAACGATCCTTTTAGACGAAATCAGTGAGATCGCTCCTTCTTTGCAGGCAAAGTTGCTTAGAGTCCTGCAAGAGTGGGAATTTGAGAGGGTGGGGGGGAACAAGACTATTCAGGTAAAAGTTCGGGTTTTAGCGACAACCAATAGAGATTTAACCGAAGAAGTTAGCAAAGGGAATTTCCGGGAGGACTTGTACTATCGATTGAATGTGTTCCCTATTGCGGTTCCGCCTTTGCGTGATCGTGGGGATGACATTCTTCTCTTGGCCAATACTTTTTTGCTTAGGCATGCCCGCCGCCATGGAATAGAAAAGATTTCTTTTTCCAAAAATTGTGAGAAAAGAATTCAGTCACATAGTTGGCCAGGTAATGTTCGGGAACTTGAAAATGCCGTGGAAAGAGCGGTCATACTTTCTGAGCCGGGAAAAAAGATAGAGGCTGAATTATTGGGTTTGGGGCATCTGTCTAACTCTGCTTCTTCCAAGAAAAACACCTCCGTTGGCAAAGGGAAAGAAGACGAATCCATGGAGGACGTTGAGAGAAGTCACATTGCCAAGGTTTTGGCCGATTGTGATGGAAACCGCACGCATGCCGCACAAAAACTTGGACTCAATGTCCGAACCCTTAGAAACAAGATCAAGCAATACTCCCTCGACGCTTGATTCCGATTGCTTGGTGTTTTGTGACGAAGCACCGCTACCGCACGACAAATCGAATGAAGAGTCTGAGGTTATAGTCTCTAAGACTACAGTGAAGATGCATTTTTAAAGCAATTGGCATGCCACTGGGCGAGGTGTCTCGGTGTTGAGTCCTAGTCATTGAAAAGCATTTCGATGCTGGAAGGATCTTTGGACAAATCGATCACCTGGGTTGCATCAAAGGGTTTTCCTCTTTTGATCGTGTAACCAACCAATTCTCCTCGATCGAACTCCGCTTCCTCCCATAAGCTTCCTTCTTCGTTCCATTTCGAAATCGTTCCATGATATTTACCTTTTGAAAACCTGAGGACGGCTTCTTTTCTACCTTTGTCGTCCATGGCGGTAATTGTTCCCGAATATAATTCCTCGGTCTCCCGAATGTGTATCATTCCTCCTCTTTTGGGGTCACCTGCAAACTTGTTGTAAAATTCAATTCCATTTCCCTCCCATTCTTCCAACTCTATGGCGGCCATGCTTTTGCCAGACTCGGAAGCTCCCGGATCCTTGAATCGCCCGAAATCTTCAAGGTCCTCTTCGAAAAACCTCCTCTTATAAACGACTCCATCCTTCGTCCAAACGTAAAAGTAGCCATGTTTCATACCGTTTTTGAATTGAGATTTCGACTTGAGGTTTCCATTTTCGTGCCATGCGAAAAAATCTCCNTGTGGCTTTCCGTACCAATAGCTTTTGATTTCGGAGACGGAACCAGTGCGAGCCCTTATTTTGATAAGCCCGCTGAANGGGGAGTCTCCTTGTTTCCGGCAAAGAATTTCCTCGAAACCATCTTCTTTGGCGTAAAAGGTTTCCTCGAATTCGGTCGAGGAACCTTCCCAAAATTCCTCCTGCAAGATCAATTCGGACAAGGGGAGTCTATCATCCACGGACTCAATTGGAGACGATGGAGGAGGCTCTTCGGCACAACTTGCGATGAAGCAAAAGAGCATGATCTTCGCTGTCCACCGGAGAATGCTCTCTTCGAGACGGTTTTGATCTTTAGATTGAAATTTTTTTTCCATAAGACATCACTTTTCTTTCAACTCAAATCCGAGGGCGAGACGGAACCCAACGTCTCCGGAGCGGTAGTTTTTACCAAAGTTACTTCTCCTTCCTGTCTTGCAGCAATCTTCGCAGGAATCCCAACTCCCCCCCCGGTTTACCTTGTCCATGTTTTTCCATTCGAGCACGGGGTCGAACATTTTTTTTTCGGGGCGTTTCCCATATCCGTCCAAGCACCATTCACGAACGTTTCCATAGAGGTCGTAAAATCCCCATGAGTTCGGTTTTTTCCCTTTCACAGGCTGTGTTTGGGCTCCTGAATTCTCGGATATCCAGGCGTAATTCGTGATTGAATCGGGTTGGTCTCCAAAGAAATAAACACTTTGAGTGCCTGCACGGGCGGCAAATTCCCATTCGGCTTCGCTCGGTAGCCTGAAAGTCATCCCGGTTGGGATGCCTTTGAAGTTTTTGAGGTCCTTGTTAAGGGTTTTGCAAAAGGTCATGCATTGTTTCCACGTCACCTCTTCCACAGGCCTTTCGGCACCCTTGAAACGGCTTGGGTTTTCTTCCATTCGCAGATTCCAAACAGCCTGCGTCATCTCGTTTTCCGCAAGGTAAAAAGGCTTTGTGATTTCAACTTTTCTCGTTCCATCATAAGGCTCGACGCTTGGGTGAAGGTTTTCGAGGCCCATTGTGAATTTACCTGGGTTGACCTTGATGAGGTTCATTCCAAGGATTTCGATTGTATTCGGCAGAGGGGTTTTCGGTTCTTTGCCCGAAGAAATCATTCCAATAAAAAAGAACGAACTCAGTAAAGCTGTTGGGCCAATGCTTGTCATCTCTTGGTTTTTTAATCCCAAATATAAAGAATTGGAATGCTTAAATATCTTTTTTACACCAATTTTTCATTCTGTTCTTCCTTCAAGATTTAGTCGAGTCAAGCTTGCTAAAGGGCCCGCGAAATGAGAAAGACCATATTCTATGATTATTCCCAAAGCCGAAAAGCTTCAACCAGCTGAACTCAAGGAAGTCGAAGGGATCGCTCAGGAATTCGATTGTTCCATCCTTGAAATCGACGGTAGGAACCGTTGCGTCTATGCCATATTGGGTAACGAGAACCATGCCGTAATGTTCAAGAGAATCGCCGGGCTCCCTTATATACGTAAAGTCGATATGATCGAATCGAGCTACAAGCTAATGGACCGGCGCTCTGGCCTTTCGGATCACATTGTTCGAATGGGAGAGACCGAAGTGGGCAAAGACGCACCTTTTATCATCGGTGGACCTTGCACGATTGATCCAGCAAACCCAAGTCTTTACCTGGAAACCGCTCACGCCTTGAAAGAAGTTGGGGTCGATGCACTGCGTGGAGGTGTTTGGAAGCCGCGTACGAACCCTTATTCCTACCAAGGCGATAATAATGCACTGGACATTATTCTTCAGGCTCGGGAGGAGACCGGCTTGCCTATCGACGTTGAAGTCATGGATGCCGAACAACTCCAACTTGCGCTCGAAGCCAAAGTCGACGTTCTTCAAGTGGGTACCCGTAACGCCCTAAACTATTCCTTGCTTAAGCAGATTGGAAGAATGTCGGCGGAAACAAATTCTGCCGTTCTCCTTAAACGAGGCAGGCACATGGCCTCCCCGGACGAGTTTATTGCGGCGGCGGAATATATCGTGGCGGAGGGTAACCCCGACGTAATGCTTTGCCCTCGTGGCACTACGCCCGCGCTGGATGGGTATCGAAATCATCCCGACGAATCGGTCACTCCTTTGCTCAAGAATCGCACCTGGGCCCCGGTTGTCGTCGATCCCTCGCACAGCGTCGGTCATGCGGATTACGTTCTCGCCTGCTCGTTGGCCGCGATTGCCTATGGAGCGGATGGACTATGCATTGAATCCCACGTCGACCCTCAGCGGGGTATCGGGGACGACCCCAAGCAGGCCATTACCCCGCAAAAAATGGGAGAATTGATTCAGGCTTGCCGGTCTGCTTTTCCGAATCGGTACAAGGTTGGTTGATCAAGCTCCGAGGCGCCGGTCTGGTGAGAGGTAGCCGGTGACGTAATCATTCACCGCTTCCTCGAGGGAGAACAAGTTGTCGGCAAACCCCGAAGAACGCAGCTTGGCTATCGTAGCTTGAGTGAAGTATTGATACTTGTCTCTTAGGACCTCCGGCATGTCAATGAATTCGATGTTTGATTCTTGTCCAAGAGCGGAAAATATTGAATTGCCTAGATCAAGCCATGTCCGAGCTGTTCCGTTGCCCAAGTTAAAGAGACCAGTAGCTTCCACGTTTTCGGCTAACCAGAGAGTCATACGGACTGCGTCCTTGATATAAAGGAAGTCTCTTTTTTGCTCGCCGTTTCGATATTCGGGCCGGTGGCTCTTGTAGAGAGTCATTCTCCCGGTTCCGGTGATTTGTTCGTAAGCCTTGCTCACGACCGATCGCATATCCCCCTTGTGTTCCTCGTTGGGTCCATAGACGTTGAAGTATTTGAGTCCCGTAACGCCCTTGAGCCACCCTTCTTTCTTCGCCAATAAGTCGAACTTGTGCTTGGACCAACCATAGAGATTAAGAGGTTCGAACTTCTCGATGTCGTCATCCTTGTCGTCCATGCCTTTGGTCCCGTCTCCATAAGTCGCGGCGGAAGAAGCGTAGATGAAACGGACGCCATGGGCCAAAGACCATTCGCATAGTTCTTTGGTGTAAAGGAAATTGTTGTCATGGAGGTAGTTTTCGTCCGTCTCCGTTGTACTGGAGCAAGCCCCGAGGTGTATGATTGTCCTAATGTCAGTCAGTTCGGGGTCCTTGTGGACGATCAAGCCTCGAAATTCACTCAACCCCAGAGTTCTGCGAAAGCCCAAGTATTCGAGGTTTCGTTTTTTGAGAGAATCATCTTCCCATTGGTCCACCAACCATACGTTGTCCAAATTCTGATTGTTAATTGCCCAAATTACGGCGCTTCCAATCAGCCCGGCTCCGCCTGTGACGACCGTCACTCCATTTCCGAGATCATGCATTGGATAGCTCAATCGAGCGATCGCAAGCGGCTTGAGCCGCTTTTCTTACGATTTCACGGAGTTCGTCTGCAGCGAAACTTTCCAAGGCCGCCTGAGTCGTTCCGTTGGGGGAAGTCACCCGGTTGCGTAATTCTTCGGGGTGCAACTCGCTTTCTTCCATTAGTTTGGCGGCTCCAATCACGGTATGGAGAGCCAATTCCTTGGCTAAGTCTGACTCAAGGCCTATGTCCTTTCCGGCTTCCTCGAGGGCGCAGGCGAACTCGAATACGTAGGCTGGGCCACTTCCGCTGATCGCAGTCACTCGGTCGACGTCTCTTTCTTCACCTACCTCTCTGGCAAAACCCAAGGATGAAAGAATTCCCATGATCAGTTGACGATCCTCCTCCTCTGCCTCTCGGGCGAAGAGGAAACCAGTGGCCCCGGCACCAACTTGTCCGGGGGTGTTGGGCATCGACCGGACGAGGTTACGGGCGTTTGGAAAAACGGAGCTGAGCCGATCAAGAGTGATTCCCGCCATGATGGAAAGGATCAAGGTTCCTTCGGTTGACTCACTAATTGAATCAGGGAGGTCCGCAAGTTGTTGCGGTTTGCAACCCAAGGCAAGAAGATCGGGCTTTGCCTCCATCATGCTCTCAATCGAATCGAAGCGAAAGATCCCGGTTTCTTCCGATAGTGTTTCGGACGTTCCATCATTGGCCGAGCAACAAGCAATGTCGCTGGGTTCGAAGGTTCGGGAGCGAAGGAGGCTTTTAACAATGGCGGAGACCATCTTCCCCGCTCCCACAAAAGCAACTTTGATTTTCATTGTTCGGGTTGTGTTTTCGGATCGACGGACTTTGGTCTGACTCGATCGGTAGTCGTTTTGGAGGCCAAGTCATGAAGGGATTTCTTTTGCTTGTTCAAAAGAAAACAAAGGAGGTTGGCGATACCGAGTAAGGCGAAACTGCAGGACAAACCTTTGATCACGGACCGTATCAAAATTTGACGAAAAGTGATGGCAGATGCTTCTTCACCAGTATTATTTTTGGTTGTAAGCGAAAAGGTCGCTTTGCCGATGGATTTTCCGCCCCAGAATAACTCGGCTTGCACAAAGTAAAAAACAAAGAACAAAGTAACGATTAGGTTGTAGTTGATTCTTTCCTGAAAATACTGGAGGTCACGCAAAACGCTGTCCAGTTCTCTTTGATTGGGTTCACTTTGTTGAAAAAGTTCGGCGACGCGAGAAGTGAGGTTGTCGAACTCGTTTTCAGTTTGTTCGCCAAGGATTTTCGGAAGATACAGCATGATCAACATTGAAATGAAAATCAGCAGGACGAAATCCATCGCAAAGGCAATGAGTCTGAGCGAGACGGGAACAGGACCTTCGCTCATCGCCTTTCGATCGTTGGAAGGCTCTTGAGTCATAAGTCAAGAAGGGGCAGCAGATTTTTCGTAGGCTTTGACCGTATTGGCCATGAGCATGGCAACCGTCATGGGACCCACTCCACCTGGAACCGGGGTAATGTAAGAAGCCTTCGGAGCGACCTTTTCAAAATCAACATCACCGACCAAACGGTAACCTGATTTCTTTGTTTCGTCTGGAATTCGGTTGATTCCCACGTCGATGACGGTCGCTCCGGGACGAACCATGTTTTCAGTCACAAAACGAGGTCTTCCAATTGCGGCAATAAGAATATCCGCTTCCAAGGTGTGTCTTTCAAGGTCCGGAGTGCGGGAGTGGCAATAGGTTACGGTAGCATTGCCCGGAGAACCCTTGCCGAGAAAGAGCATTCCGACTGGTTTGCCTACGATCAGGCTTCTGCCGAGTACGACGACCCGTTTGCCTTCGGTTTCGATTCCCTTTCTGCGGATAAGTTCGACGATTCCGGCGGGGGTGCAGGAAACAAAGGCATCTTCGTCTTCTTGGCAGAGTTTGCCCAAGTTGGTTGCATTGAAACCATCGACGTCCTTTTCGGGGGAAACGAAATTGAAAACAGTTCGTTCATCCATGTGATCGGGCAGGGGGGCTTGCACGAGAATACCGTGGACGTCGGAGTTTTGATTCAGCGAATCGATTTCCTGCAAAAGTCCGTCTTGTGAAATGGTTTCGGGAAAAACGAATAGCTTGCTTTCGATTCCTATCCGGCCCGCTGTTTTTTCTTTTTTTCTAACATAGGAAACGGATGCCGGGTCCTCGCCTACCCGAACAAAGGCAACGCAAGGTTTACTTGTCCGGTAGGTTGAGACGATGGCCGTCAGTTCTTCGACTATGGCCGATGCAATCTCATTCCCGTCGATTAGTTCCATGGGGCAGGTCTTGGCCTGAATTGGATCAGGTCAGTCAATTCTACGAACCAATCGGGCCCGGATTACAAGCTCTTTGGAACCTTTTTCCACCGCTTCGAGTTTTCCCAAAACATTGACCTTTTGATCCTTGAAGGCAATGGGATCGACGATGCGAATGTTTTCAACGTCAACGAATGCCAAACGTTTTCCACGGGCATTTTCCAACTGAAAAGGAAAGTTCCTTTGAAAACCCAGGTTTCTTGGTTTAAGAACCAAAGTACCTTCGAAATTCCTATGAACGTTGACGGCTGGTGGAGTTGCCGGAGGTTTGAGCGGCATCTCAATGCTTTCGGCTTTGGGCTGATTCGTCTCCAAGGGATCCAATTCTTCTATTTTGACTGATTTGGTAACCTTTTGGACGGGTGCGTTGTCGGGGCGGTTTTCCGTCGCTCGGTCGCTCCATTTCTTTCTTCCCACCACAACCGGTTCGACTTCTTCGGGTTCATTGGGCACGGCAGTGGCNGTGNTTGGTTCGGGGTTTCCNAAAGCCTCGCTTAAGCTCGGAGGAGTCGGCTTTTCATCGCCCGGTTGAGCCTTAACCAAGATGGGGAAGGCAAGTAGTGGTCCAGTCCAAAGAATAAGAGCCGCCAATAAGTTCGTCATATTTTTTCCCATGGTGGCAATCTAGAAAATTTACTTGGGAAAGAGCAAATCAATTTCTTTCTTTTCAAGTTCTCTATATTGACCAAGGGGGAGTTTGTGCAAAGAGAGCCCTCCGATGGCCACTCTCCTGAGCTTTTTGATTCGGTAGCCAAAGTGTTGGAAGATTCGTCGGATTTCCCGTTTCTTGCCATGCCCCAAGGATAATTCCAACCTCAGGTTTCCGACCGGCTTCCCGTTTCTTGCCCGTAAATCATCGATGCGCAGGAACTCGTCTTCGACGGTCGTACCTTTTATGAGAAGAGGCAGATGTTCTCCGGTCAAGGGTATATTGAGTTCCACTTGATACCTTTTTTTGACTTCATTGGACGGGTGAGTCAATCGGTGAGCAAGAGACCCGTCGTTCGTAAGGATGACCAGTCCTTCGCTGTCTACGTCGAGTCTGCCGGCGCAAAAAAGCCTGAATGATTTGTGTTTTCTTTCCAGTAGGTCGAAAATCAGTCTTTCCGCATATTCATCCTCGTTCGAGCACATGAATCCCTTGGGCTTGTTTACCATAAGGGTCAAGGAGGATTGCGTATGGGCTTGGACACGCTTGCCGTTGACTTTGACGATGTCTTTGTCGGGGTTTATTCGGCAGCCCAATTGAGCGGTTTCACCATTGACCGAAACAATTCCATCCAAGATCCATTCTTCGCCCTTCCTTCGTGAGCAAAGGCCGGAATCGGCAAGAAATTTTTGGAGCTTGGGAAATTTTTGGGTGTCTTGATTTTTCGAATTTAAACGACTCATGTGAAGTTGTGGTTGCTTTAAGTGGCGGATTCTCGCATTTGTCAGACGAAGACCTTTCCCCACGCAGGGGGAAGACAATCATATCAATGAAAGAAGAACAATTAGAGAAATCGAAAGTTGCAGTAGTAACCGGAGCAGGTCGTGGAATTGGCCGGGCAATTGCCGAGAGCCTTGCCGAAAAGAAAATGAAAGTCATTTGCGTGAGCAAGACGGAAAGCTCTTGCGGAGCGGCCGCCGAGGCCATTCGCTCGTCGGGTGGAGATGCCGTGGCCATGCCCGTGGACGTTTCGTCTGGCGAGGAAATCCGAAAGGCATGCGAGAACCTGTTGGAAGAGCATGAATGCATCGATGTTCTCGTCAATAACGCTGGCATAACCAGGGATAATTTACTTTTCCGCATGGAAGAAGAAGACTGGAGCGACGTCATCAATACGAACCTGACGAGCTGTTTTCATTGGATCAAGTTATTGGGCCGACCAATGACGCGCAAACGTTGGGGGAGGATCGTGAATATTTCCTCGGTGGTCGGTTTGACCGGAAATGCCGGTCAGGCTAATTACGCTGCCGCTAAAGCTGGAATGATTGGATTAACCAAGAGTTTGGCTCGCGAGTTTGCCGCCCGCTCGGTCACGGTCAATGCGATTGCCCCGGGATTCATTGATACCGACATGACTTCGGGTTTGGACGAGCGTATCAAGGAAATAGCCCTATCCCAAGTCCCCTTGAAGCGTTTCGGCAAGTCGGAGGACATTTCCGAAATGGCCTCTTTTTTGTGCTCGGAAAAAGCATCCTTCGTCACCGGACAAGTTTTTACGGTTGACGGAGGGATGGTGATGTGAACAAAAAGTCTAGATTAATTTAACCTTACCTAAAAAAAATGTCCGATACCAACGCTGAACGCGTAAAAAAAATCATTGTCAGCCAACTTAACGTCAGCGAAGAGCAAGTCCTGCCCGAAGCTAGTTTCATCGATGATCTGGGAGCAGATTCCTTGGATCAGGTCGAGTTGGTGATGGCTTTGGAAGAGGAGTTCAATACAGAGATTCCAGAAGAAGAGGCCGAAAAGCTTCAGACCGTT
The DNA here is from genome assembly GCA_002722545.1 of Opitutia bacterium. Lineage (GTDB taxonomy): Bacteria > Verrucomicrobiota > Verrucomicrobiia > Opitutales > Seribacteraceae > Seribacter. The sequence goes on from PBMI01000002.1 coordinate 17,058, forward strand.
GGATCCGTTGTAAGTTACGTGGATAGCAATTTGTCTTCTTAAGCTTCACGCTGTGTACGGGAAGTGGGTGGGTCCCGACTCGTTGGCTTGAGAGAAGGTAGGATTTCATGAATCAAGTTGTCATAACCGGAATTGGAGCCTTGGCTTCCGTTGGAAACGGAGTCGATGAATTTTGGGATTCCCTCAAGTCGGGTAAATCCGGCATCACTGGTGTGACCCGATTCGAGTGTTCGGATATTGCCAGCAAGGTGGCATCCGAAATTACGAATTTCAATCCCGAGGATATCATGGACCCCAAAGAGGTCCGAAGAAATGATCGGTATGCTCATTTGGCTTTGGCCGCCACCCATCATGCCTTGGCCGACGCCAATCTTTCTCGTGACGAGATTGTACCGGAGAGGACCGGAGTGCTCGTAGGGTCGGGGATTGGCGGGATGGAGACCATCGAGAAACAGATGACCACTCTGATTGAGCGTGGCCCCAGACGGGTCTCTCCCTTCATGATCCCTTCTTTGATCGCGAACATAGCCGGTGGAGTCATCGCGATTGATCTTGGAGCCCAAGGTCCGAACTTTTCCGTCGTTAGTGCCTGCGCATCAGGTTCGCATGCCATCGGGGAAGCTTTTGAGATGATCAGGAGAGGAGTCGCCGATATGATTTTTGCCGGAGGAAGCGAAGCGGCCGTCACTCGTATCGGGTTTGCCGGTTTTTCTTCCATGAAGGCGATGAGCACTAAATTTAACGATGATCCTAGTCGGGCATCCCGTCCGTTCGATGCGGAGCGTGATGGTTTTGTAATGGGCGAGGGTGCAGGTGTTCTGGTACTCGAAACCAAAGATAACGCTGAAAAAAGAGGTGCTCGTATTTATGCAGAAATCGTTGGTTACGCAGCTACCTGCGATGCCTTCCACGTCACCACGCCGGACGGGGAAAGCAAAGCCCTTACCCAATGCATGAACCAAGCCCTTTCCATGGCTCGAGTCGAGTCCTCCAGCGTTGATTACGTCAATGCTCATGGAACCTCTACGCCCTACAACGATCGCTCGGAAACGGTTGCCTTGAAAAATGTTTTCGGGGATCACGCAAAGAAAGGGCTTCAGGTCAGTTCCACAAAATCCATGACCGGTCACTTACTTGGGGCCGCCGGTGCGATTGAGGCAGCCGCGGTATGCAAAGCAATTGACGAAAGCGTTGTTCCCCCCACCATCAATTATGAAAATCCGGACCCCGATTGTGATTTGGACTACGTTCCAAACGAGGCTCGTGATTCCGATGTGTCGGTGGCCATGAGCAACAACTCCGGCTTTGGTGGGCATAACGCCTCCCTTCTCTTCAAGAAGATCTGACCTTTCGGCACTGTCCGGTTAGCTTTAGGCTTGCTCATCCTTACCCGTACACTAATGTGTGAATTGGAATGCACCCGTAGCTCAATTGGATAGAGTGCCTGGCTACGGACCAGGAGGTTGGGGGTTCGACTCCCTCCGGGTGTGCCACTCCTAAACAGCGGGAATCCCGCTTAAATAAAGGCTCTCAGCAATGGGGGTCTTTTTTTGTAGATATCAATTTATGGACACTTTACCGATGATTGATTCTAATTACTAATAGGACTTCCACGACATTAAAGGACACTAGAGCC
>PBMI01000011.1 GCA_002722545.1 Opitutia bacterium
CCGGATAAGGTAAATTTTATGTCCGACGTTGACAAAAGCTCGAAAACGGAACCTCCAACCGACAAAAAACTTTCGGAGGCTAGATCCAAAGGTAATTTCGCAAAAGCTCCCGAGATTGGAATGACGATGACCCTTCTTGCCGGTCTCGTTGTTATTCTCTTTTATGCACCAGGAAAAGCCCTTGAGATGATGAGCCTTACTCGATCGATTTTCGAGAACCTAGGCTCCATTACCTCTACCCAGGAAGGTGTTGCTCACACACTGACCCATTCTTACTATACTTTGGGGCTGATTGTCCTGCCGATGTTGGCTTTTTGCTTCACTGCATCCTTTATTGCAGAAGGTTTGCAGACAGGTTTCCGGTTGACTCCCAAAGCAATCGAACCGAAGTTAAGTAAGCTTAATCCGATCTCGGGGGCCAAGAGAATTTTCGGGTTAAAGGCCTTGAAGGGCTTTCTCATAGATTTCCTCAAGTTTTTGGCTATTGGTTCGGTGGTTTGGTTTACCCTTTTGATTTTCTTGGACGACCCGATTTTTTATGCCCCCGTACCTATCCATCATTTGCCGCAATTCATTTACAAATTGTTCGTCGTAATGTTCGCGATTTTAGTGCTTCTTCTACTAATCGTCGCGATTATCAATTTCATGATCAAGAAAAAAGAGCACGATGATGACATGAAGATGACGAAAGACGAAGTCAAGGAAGAGAGGAAAAGCAGGGAAGTCGCTCCCGAAATCAAAACCGCCCAAAGGAAAAAAGCAATGGAGTTGTTGGGGGGGCAGGGTGCCACCGATGTTTCCACGGCCGATGTTGTTGTAACTAACCCGACTCACTACGCCGTCGCACTTAGGTACGAAAAAGGCATGGATCTTGCTCCTGTAGTTGTCGCGAAAGGAGAAAATCTCTTGGCAAGACGTATCAAAATCATAGCAAAACAGCACGAAGTTCCCATGGTTGAAAATAAACCGGTGGCCCAAACTTTATTTGCTTTAGGTAAGATTGGGCAACCTATTCCTCATGGGTTGTATCAAGTTGTTGCCGAGATTCTCGCATTGGTTTACAAAACAAACGCTTATTATTTTCACCGTCTCAAAGCCCGTAGGCTTTTGGCCAGACCCATTGCCAATTAAAATCTTATGTCAAGCCTTGTAGACAGATTAAAAGGTTTCTTCGGTCGTTTCGCCGGTAATTCTGATCTGGGCTTCGTAGTGGGCCTTTTTGGTGCGGTACTCCTGTTGATTATTCCGGTGCACAAGGACATTCTTAGCATTTTGCTTGTATTCAGCATCGCGATTTCCCTTCTCATTCTGCTTACGGTCATTTACGTTAAGGAACCTCCCGAGTTTTCCGTTTTTCCAACCATACTTCTTTCCGTAACTTTATACCGATTGGGCTTGAATGTTGCCTCTACTCGCTTGATTTTACTGGAGGGTGATGCCGGATCGGTCATCCAATCGTTCGGAACCTTTGTCGTCGGAGGTAATTACGTCGTTGGCGCGGTGATCTTTTTGATCCTAGTGATCATCAATTTTGTGGTCATCACCAAGGGTGCCGGCAGAATCGCCGAAGTGACGGCACGATTTACTTTGGACGCCATGCCCGGCAAACAGATGTCAATCGATGCTGAAATGAATTCGGGCGTCATCACCGAGGCTGAAGCTCTCCGCAGGAGAGAAAGAATACAAACTGACGCCGACTTTTACGGATCTATGGACGGAGCGAGCAAGTTCGTCCGAGGTGATGCCGTAGCCGGCATTTTTATAACCGTGGTCAACATTATCGGCGGGATCCTAATCGGTTATTTTCAGCGGGATCTGACAATGACGGAAGCTTTGCAGACTTACACCATTCTTTCCATTGGTGATGGTTTGGTGTCCCAAATTCCCGCTATCATCGTTTCCATTGCCGCTGGTATTTTGGTTACGCGCTCATCAGAAGAAGCTGATCTTGGGGAGTTTGTGGGAAGACAATTGACGGTCTATCCCCGAGCCGTGGGGATTTGTGGTGTAATGCTCCTTCTTTTCGCTTTTTTTCTAAACGAAACCTTTTGGCCCTTCTTTCTTCTTTCAATTGGTTGTTTTGCAACCGCTTACTTTTTCTACAAAAAATCCAGTGCTGAAGCTTCTCTCGAAGAAATTGGAGGTGCTGATCAAGCACCCCGAAGTGGCGGTCAGTCAACTCCTGCACTCGCTTCAGGGGCAACGACGGGAGCTCCCGGTGAGGAAATGGGTCCCCAGCTTTCGCCCATGGAAAATGCAATTGAACAAGAAGTTTTTGCCCTTGAAATGGGTTATGGTCTTCTTGTTCTGGCAGACAAGAAAAAAGGCGGAGACCTTCTTGACAGAATTACAGGTGCCAGGACAAACTTCGCTAGAGAAATGGGAATGCTCTTGCCCACTATTGGGGTTAGGGACAATATAGAGCTTGAGCCGAACGAATACCGTTTTCTTTTGCGGGGCAAGGAGGTCGTTCGTTCTACCATCATACCCGACAGAATGCTTGCAATGAGCATGGGAGGCGGAGACGCCAGTCGGTTGGATGGTATTCCGACCATCGAGCCCGTATTCGGTATACAGGCCATGTGGGTGCCTGAAGAGGAGAAAAGAAACGCCGAGGTGGAGGGTTGTACCGTGGTCGACCCTTCTTCGGTTTTGGTCACCCATCTCTCCGACGTACTTAAGAGAATGGCTTATCTCATTTTGGAACGTGAGGGAACTCAAAGACTTTTGGATCTGATCAAAGACAAGAATCCGACTCTTGTCAGCGAATTACTTCCTGATTTAGTGAATGTGGGCATTATTCAGAGAACCTTGCAGAATCTCCTTCGGGAAAGAATCCCGATCAAAAATTTGACTCTGATTCTCGAGACAATTGCCGACATGGCAACTCTGACCAAGAACCCGGACGATCTCTCCGAGCAAACCCGCAAGCGTCTGGGAATGTATTTTGTGAAGGATTATGAGATCGAACCCAATAAGCTTTTGGCTATGACTTTCGAACCGAAGCTTGAGCAAACCCTTGTAAGTCGTGTTAAAAGAAGTCAGTTTGACATTGGCATGGTGATGGATCCTCACCTGACCGAAGGAATTATTGCCGAGATCGAACCAAAGATCCGCGAGATGACTGAAAAAGGCATTTCCCCCGTAATTGTAACAACCTCCGAACTCAGGCTTGCATTCCGTCGCTTCATGGAACCTTCCTACCCGCAGCTCGTGGTCTTGGCTTATCAGGAATTGCCGAGTGAAACGCAAATCGAACCTTTTGGAGCCATTACTCTTCCTGGCCAGTCTTTTCCAGATGATGTTGTAAATGCAATGGAAGCTCAGCAAACCTCTCAAGCTTCTGAGGAAGGTATTCCTGTAGCCGCCTAATTCGCAATGAGTGCTTTAACTGAAGATCAATTGGGGCAAAAGGCAGGGAAGCGTTTTAGGCTTGTCGTGCGTTCTGCCGAGGAGGCCGTTCGTGTAATTCGCGACAAACTTGGCGAAGATGCCCGGGTTTTATCTGTGAAGCAAGTGGGTGGAGAGGGGCTCAAGCGTTTTATTTCCTCACCTAAATTGGAGGTGATCGCCGAAATTCCGTCTCCGGAGCAAAAGAATTCGGAAAAGGAGAAGGCATTGATTGACGAAGTGGAGAAAACAGCTCCGAGTGCAGTAGTTGCTCAAACATCTGATGCTGTCAGTCAGCAACTTGCAAACTCATCTGAGCATAATCAAGTTGATCAGACTGCTGCGAGTCAAGATCACCCCGCTCTTGCACCCATGGGGGAAACCGAGAGGATTCTCTCCAAAGCTGGCTTCGACCCTCAATTGCTTTCCGAAATACAATCTTGGGGTAATTGGGAAAGTATTCTGGAACTTCCTTTGGCCGATGCATTAAAGGAAATTACGATTGGTCTGTCAGATCGCTTCCGTGCTAATTCCACGATTGCGACAACCGAAAGGGTCGCTCTATTGGGAGCACCTGGCGTAGGTAAAACCACGACCTTGTGCAAGTTTTTGGCTCATGAGGTATTCATGAACAAAAGGACCCCGCATGTTCTGAAAGTTGAAAATGGTGTTCCTAACCCCGACGATGCTTTGAGAATTTTTTGCGAGGTTATCGGGGTTACCCTTTTTCGCGAACCCGGCAATCTTCCTTCCATTACCGATTCTTCACCCCTTTACCTTGATTTTCCCGGACTCTCACTTTCTGACGTGGACGATTGGGTGTCGACTAAGGAAACGCTTGACCTTCTCGAAGTTCGAACCCGGGTGTTGGTATTGAATGGTGCTTATGACCGTCAGGTGCTTTTGAAAAACATAAACTTTGGGAAGCATCTCGGAGCTACGCACATAGCGTTCACTCATTTTGACGAACTTGCCAATTCCACAAAATTGTGGCCGGTTATCCTCCATTCCGGACTATCTCCTCTTTGTATTTGCAATGGCCAAAACGTAACGGGCGATTTTACTACTAGTGTCCTCAATCAAATGATAGCCAAAACCTTCCCTGAGGAACTTTACTCACGGGGTTTTGCCTCTTACAGAAGAAACTGAGGGTATGAACGATTTTGCCAAGTTTTTCTTCTGCGCTGCTGGTTTTTTGGGTTTTTCTTTGTTTTTTACCGTAGCCCTGTTTCTACATGGTGGAGCTTCGCAGGCACTTTTTTATGGTGCTTCAGGCTGCTTGCTCTTTTCGTTGTCGGGGCGATTTTTGCTTGGCTTCGCTCTCAAGGGAGCACTCGATCAAAGTCTTCGAGGCTCCGTTCCTCAAAAAGCAGAGGGATCACTCGAGCAAAAGACGAGCCTTTTAGAGCAGGAGAAGCTTACCGCCGAGAGAATGACCGAGTCCGTAGCTAACCCTAAGAAATCCATCGTGGAGGCTAAAGTCTAATGGAGGGATTCGCTAAATGAAGCCGGCAGTTTCCAAAGTTCCCGTTGATGTCTCTTTGGGACAGGGCCGTGATTTGGATCGTATGAAGCAAGCTGCCGAGCGTTATCGACAAGCTATGGCCAGCGAAAAGGATCGGGATCGGTTGATCGAGGATTACCTTCCCTTGGTCAAGTCAATCGTTTCGCGCATGCGTCATCATTTCCCGGATAGTTACGAGATGGAGGATATGTACGGTATCGGCGCCAAAGCTCTTGTTGTATCCGTTAACCAATTTAACCCGTCGAAGGGGAAATCCTTCGGGAATTATGCAGCGTTGAGAATTCGAGGTTCTCTGCTTGACGAACTTCGACGGATCGACTCTTTGCCTCGGGCCAATCGTGCAAAGGCCAAATCGTTGCAAGCGACCATTGCGGAATTGGAAGCCCGTGACAAGCGTCCGCCAGAGGTTGATGCCATAAGAAAAGAACTTTCTCTCAGTCCTACGGAATACGAAAAGTTATTGAAGGAAACCCAGCCTATTACTTTTGTTCCCATTGATTCATCGGTTGATCGAAGTCATGATGGTGAGGGTTTGTCTTTGACCGAGACACTTTCGGACCCCACTGAAGAGAACGCTTTGGACAAAACCGAGCAAAAAGAAAAGGTTCATTTGCTTCGCGACAAAATCAAGCAACTTCCCGATCAACAGCAAAAAATATTGCTCTTGTATTACTATGAAGAACTCAAACTTTCTGAAATTGCTCAAATCTTTAGCTTGACCGAAGGGCGAATCAGTCAAATTCTTTCCCATTCAATCCTTTCTCTTCGAACTCATTTTCAAAACCTTAATTAGAATCATCCACTAGCCATGCTTCTTGCAATAGGAATTTTTATCGTTTTCGCGTCCTGTATAGGGGGTTTTATTTTGTCCGGAGGAAGCCCGATTACTTTGGTTCACCCCGGGGAGATTATGATCATCTGCGGAATTGGTTTGGGTATCCTTGTGGTCTCCAGTCCCAAAAGTGTACTCATGGGGTTGAAGAATGACATGGTCAAAGCCTTCAAGGGTGGTGTCGCAAACAAAGGTAAATTTATAGATTTACTGGTTTTGCTTTACGAATTGTTTATGCTCGGCAGACGCAAGGGTACACCTGCTCTCGACGAGCATGTGAGTGACCCTCATAACAGTTCGATCTTTACCAAGTATCCTTCTTTCTTGAATGACAAAGGATTAGTCGAGTTTCTGTGTAATTCCCTTCGTCCGATTGTTGACGGTCGATGCAAACCTGCCGAGATCGGTGGAATTTTAACCGCTGAGTTGCAGAGTCGGGAAGCGGAAGCCAGTCGCTCTATCAAAGCCGTTGCCATGATTTCGGATGCTTTGCCTGGGGTTGGTATCGTTGCCGCTGTTTTGGGAATCATTAATACGATGTCCAACCTTGAAGACCCGGAATCAGTCGGGCAGAAAGTTGCTGCCGCTCTAAGTGGTACTTTCCTTGGGATTTTCCTGGCCTACGGAATTGGTGTTCCAATTGGACAACTTATCACTCTGAATCAAACACAAGAGTTTCTTTATTACCATATTGTTCAACGTTCCGTATCCGGGTTTGCCACTGGTTTGTCACCTATCATGGCCGTGGAAATAGGTCGAAGGTCTCTTGATAAATTGATTCAACCTACCGCGGATGAGCTTGAGGAAAAATGCAAAGACGCTGCGAAGGGAGCATAACGCGCTCATTTTCATACAAGTGAAGTCGACTATTTCAAGTTTCTTGCTACGTAGAAGAAAGGCAGTAGCGCACGGAGGTGCTTGGAAAGTCGCTTATGCTGACTTCGTTACCGGTATGATGTCTCTTTTTCTTGTGCTTTGGATTCTATCCCAAGACGAAGAGGTCATCATTGCGACTACCCGTTTTTTCCGAGACCCTTACAAAGCGGGTGTCCCTAAGTCTACGCCCATTGAACAAAAAGATGCCAGACCGGGGAGCATGGTTGATCAAATCGTTGGTCGTTCGGATACGACGATGCGCAACACCGATGACACTACCTCCATTGACATTGATGTGTTGCATAGAATTGCCCAGGATTGGTACAAGCGTCTAAGGTTGCATGAGATTGATGACGAGACAATCCAGATCGAAGCAACGACTGATGGTATCAAGGTGACTCTTTTCTATGGAGATGAAAAACCTATGTTCGAGAGAGCTTCCAACGCCTTAACCAATCATGGCAAAAAGGTCATGCAAAGGATGTCATGGCTTTTGTCACAGCATGTTTTGATTTTTCGCGTTGATTCTTATGCCAATCATTTTCCTCCTCACTGGGGAAAGCCTCCTGAAGTTCAAACCACGGACAAGTTCGAGTTGCCCGGTGGTTTTGGGGAAGGCAGTTCCACTCTCAGGAGTTGGATTGGCGAAAAAATCGAGATGGACAGAGCTAGGGGCGACGTAACGGGAAAAGATTCCAAGTTCGGATCATGGCCCAGGTCGCTTGCTCAGGGAACCGAGGTAACCGACGCCCTTGTTCATTACTCGGGTGGCGAACTCGGTGGCAAGCTCGAGAGGATTACCGGGCATGGTTCAACCAAGCCGAACGAAGATCGTTACCCCAATCAACCTGAAAAAAACCGCCGAGTCGAGCTCAGCCTTGTCTTGGATATGAGCAAAGAGGACTTGGCTCAGTACAAATAAATTGCTTTGGGTATGGGAATTGCTTGATTGACATCATGGAAAGCTATTTGACAGGTCGTGGGAATTCATCGGAAAGCGATTCAGCCGANGATNNTGGATTTCGTTCCTATTTGAGTGATCAACCCAAGCANGCGACGGTTCCNGTCAATGCTTCGGATNCCGACCAAGACGAGCAGGTAGAANTCGTATATNAAGAAGCAGATTGCCCGAAGGTAGAGGTTGTCTCCGTAGAGGGGAAACCCCAACGGATAGTAATCCANCTTCNAGANGGAAAGCTTCTCGAGATATCNTGCGAATATTAAGTTCNTCGTCGGGTTCCTGGCNTTCTCGTAACCTGTTTTTTTTCTTCTTGTGGCGCGTTTTTTGCTTTCATNNAAGAGTGAATTTGTCTTTATATCAAAATGCATCGGCTTTGCGAGGTTTGGAGCAGTACCAAAACATCATAGCAAACAACATCGCCGCAAGTCATGTCGCGGGTTTCAAAAAGGTGGCGGTTAGTTTCGAAGGTGCCGAAGGCGGAGAGATTGCAAGGAGCACTCATGACATCCTTAAGAACGAGATGCCCGGTTCCTTTCCCGTCATGAAAAACCAAGTCGATTACAACGAAGGTGAACTTCGTGAAACCAACAATCCCATGGACATGGGTTTGCGTGGAGAAGGTTTTTTCGCGTTGCTCAACGAAAATGGCGATTCCGTTTATACGCGGGACGGACAATTTTACGTAAATTCAGAAGGTGTCATGGTCAATAGCATGGGACATGAGTTTGCGGATGTTGGAGGAGCGAATATCCAAACCATTCCCGGCGGGGGTGATCTGACAATCGACAAGGAGGGGCAGGTTTTTCAAAACGGCCAAACGGTCGGTCAAGTCGGGGTATTTGTTTTTGATAATCCTCTCCTTGATTTGCAAAAGGTGGGAGGGGGATTTGTTCCTAATGATGCCGAAATACAACCTGAACCCGCCGAGCAACAACAGTTTACTATCATGCAGGGCTATTTGGAAAACAGTAATGTCTCGGCGATTGAAGAAATGATCGGATTGATCGAGGTATCACGGGCCCACGAGGCAAATCAAAAAATGATTCAAAGTTTAGATCAAAACATGGGCAAAGCAATTGGAACGCTTGGTCAAACCCAATAATTTAAAAATATAAAAAATTATGAATTTATCTCTTTATTCTGGAGCAACTGGGATGCAAGCTCAGCAACTGAATCTCAACGTGATCTCAAACAACATCGCTAACGTCAACACCACCGGATACAAGAAGAACAAAATTGAGTTCCAAGACTTGCTTTACCAAAACCCGAGGCAGGCTGGTGGGCAAACCGGAGCCGGCAATGTCATTCCGACAGGGGTGGAGATGGGGAACGGAACAAAAGTTGTATCCACGGCAAAAATTTTTACTCAAGGACAGCTAACTCAAACGAGCGAGAAGATGGATGTGGCAATTGATGGTGTGGGCTTCTTTCAAGTTGAAAGACCAGATGGCACCGAAGCTTACACCAGAGACGGAGCCTTCAAGGTTGGGCCCGATGGTCAGATTACTACTGCGGATGCGCTTCCTCTAGCGGCAGGATTGCAAATTGATCCCGAGGTAACCAATGTTTTCATCTCCCCAACGGGAGATGTTTCAGTTGAGACTGCGGATGGCACCCAAATTATTGGTCAACTTGAACTTGTACGTTTCCCTAACCCTGCCGGAATGAAAGCAATGGGGGGCAATTTGTTTATCGAGACCGAAGCTAGTGGCGCTCCCGAGATTGGAGCCCCAGGAGAAAATGGATTTGGCGTTTTGCAACAAGGATACTTGGAAATGTCCAATGTTAACGTTGTTGAAGAAATGGTAAATATGATCATAGCTCAACGGGCTTATGAAATCAATTCGAAGTCGATTCAGACTTCCGACGACATGCTCTCCAGAGTCAACCAACTCAAGAGGTAGGAATGCGACTCTTTTTGTCAGTTTTTATTTTCTTTTCAGCTCTTTCGTTAGCGGCCGATGTTGGTCGCTTTCTCGAACCCCTTCAGATCGGTCCGAAAACTGGGAAGGTTCGTTATGTGGTAAAATCTTCCGCCTTGGTTTCTCCTCATTCACCGAGGCCAAAATTGCAGGAAGCCTTGCCCGCCTCTGTTTCGGTCGTATTGGATAGAGCGCTGATTGAAGCCCGCCTCAGCGATGCACTGGCCTACCGCTTTCAAGCTTCCGGGAAAGTTGCGGTTTTTCTTACAAGGGAATGGAGGAATTTTAATTCAGGTTCGAATTTTATCTTGAAGATCAAGGATTGTTCCCCTGATGAGTTGACCTCAAGTAGTTTCATCCGTTTCAGCATTTGGGACCAAGGAAAGGAAATTGGAAGTTTTGCCGAACCTGTTCGCATGGCTCATTACGTAAAGGTTTTCTATTCCAAGTCTCCGCTTCATCGGGGTACGCGTCTAAGTTCTTCTGGACTTTCTTCTCGTCTTGTGGACATCCTAAAGCAACACGCCGGTTCGGTTCCTGCACAATCTAGTCTGGCTGGCTACCAATTAAGCACCAACATCAAGGCAAACTCTCCTTTGAAGTGGAATAACCTGTCCAAGGTCACCCTCGTTCGCAAAGGTCAAATCGTAGATGTTTTCGCTTCCGGCAACGGGATTTACGTTACGATGAAAGGAATGGCCCTTGGCGATGGGGTTGCGGGAGGAATCGTAAACATCAAAAACCTCTCCTCCGACAAAGAATTTCCCGCAAAAGTACTTAATGAAAATAGCGTAAAGGTACATCTCTGATATGACGAAATCACTCATTCTCATCTTTCTTTCAATTTCTATTTTGCCTCTTGGCAAACTAGATGCGGTATCTCTTTGGATGAAAAGTACGAACCACCAAAAAGGCCTTTTCGTCGGTAAAAGAGCGTATGCGGTCGGAGACTTGATAACCATAGACGTCTCGGAGAGTTCTTCGTTGGCCGCCTCGCAGAACTCGGTGCGAAACCGGCAGTCTCAGGTCGAAAATGCCGTCAAACAGTTCCTCTTCGCAAACAGTAACATGGGAAAACACAATGGAGGGCTTCCCGGTACGGAAATTGAAACAAAAAGCAGCAACAAAGGTGGAGGTTCGATAGCCAATACTCAAGACTTGAAGGGACGGGTCAGCGTGGTAGTCATCGACACCCTTCCCAATGGAGTTCTTGTTCTCGAGGGTGCTAGAATGGTAACTTTTTCAGGTGAAAGCTACTACGCTGTGCTCAAGGGAATGGTGCGAAAAGAGGATATTGGTTTCGGCTTCAAGGACGGCCTTAGGTACAGGAACATAGTTTCTTCCCAATATATTGCTGACGCTCAAATTGAATTTGTGTCCAAGGGTAGTCTCAATGACGCACAAAAAGAAAGTTGGTACCAAAGGTTAGCCTCCATCGTGAATCCATTTTGAAGATGATTGTTTCTAAAACCGACATGCTCAGGTTAGCCCTTTATTGCTCCCTTGTTTTCTTGGGGGCTTCTTCTGTTTTCGGGGCTCGCATAAAAGATTTGACCGACGTGCGTGGAAGCAGGAGCAATCAGCTCTACGGATACGGGATTGTCACGGGTTTGGCCGGGCAGGGTGATTCTCGTATAGAATATACGGAACTTGGCATCTTGAATGCCCTCGAAAGCTTGGGGATTCGTGCAGACAAAGCTGACAAGTCCCGCAATATCGCGGCCGTCATGGTGACCGCTGATATCGGTCCATTCGCAAAGGAAGGAGCCAAGATGGACGTTACGGTTTCATCCATCGGAAACGCGGATTCTCTACAAGGTGGTATTCTTTTGCAAACTCCCATGTACGGAGCCGACGGCAAAGTTTATTCTGTAGCCCAAGGCCCAGTTTCGGTAGGTGGTTTGTCCGCAGGCGGTGGGGGTGGAGCGAATGTGCAGGTCAATCACCCGACTGTAGGAATGGTGAGTAATGGAGCCACTGTGGAAAGGGAAATCGAGAGCAGGGTGTTGAACGGTGGAGAGTTGGAACTTATACTCAGGTCACCTGATTCCGGGACTGCCGTTAAAATCGCCGATGCCGTGAATCAGTACTACCCTGGTACTTCCCTGGCCAAGGATAGTGGGTTGGTAAACATACAGGTTCCCGCTAACTTTCAGGGGCAAACCACGAATTTTCTTGCGGCAATCGGTGGTATAGACGTCAAACCCGACGTCCCGGCAAGAGTCATCATCAACGAGCGAACAGGAACGATTGTAGCTACCCAAAACGTGAGGATTTCACCCGTTGCGGTAAGCAGCAGCAACATAACGATTTTTCTTAATCCCACTACCGGCGTAAGCCAGCCTCTTCCCTTCTCGCAGGGAGCCACTACAGTCATCGAGGGGGAAAACGCGGATCTGATTGAGGAAGTCGGCCGCTTCGAAGCTCTCGATGAATTGGATCCCCCAGGTGCCTCAACCGTGAACGAACTTGCCTCCGCTCTAAATAAACTTGGCCTTACTACGAGGGAGATGACTTCAATTCTGCAATCCATAAAAAATGCCGGAGCTCTTCAGGCAGAGCTTATCATCAACTGATCTCAAGATGGAAACAGAAGGTATAGCAAAGCAATACGTAGGCATGGATTCCTCGATGCTCATGGAGATGGCTCATTCGAAGCACGTCTCCGAAAAGCAGAAGACGGCCGCAGTTAGCCAACAGTTTGAATCCGTCCTAGTAAAGCAATTCCTCAAGGAAGCGCTCAAGCCTATGTTCAAGGGCGTATTCAACGAAGATGGTAATGCCCATCGGATGTATCGCCACTTCTTTACCGACGCCATTTCCGAAAGTATAGCCAGTGGTGGTGGATTTGGAGTTTCTACTCTTCTGCAACAGCAATTAGCTCAGCCGAACACTCCACCCTCCGGGGTTGAGTCGGACTCAAGCGGTTTCAATCCTGCCAACAAGTAGACATCATGGTACAAGTTGCTCAGATTCACAACGTCAATCCATCCTTTGAGTGGGAGGATTTGCTCGGCCTTCTCCGGGATGAACTTCAGGAGTATGGTGGCTTGGTTGGTTTGCTTAATGCCCAACAGCAAAGCATTCTCAACCGTCGTCCGAACAGTCTGCTTGAGATCAATCAGTCCGTTCAGACGCAAATGGAAGCGAGTCAGATGCTTCAACGTCGCCGCCAGGGATTCGTCTCATCTTTAGCTTCCTCTTACGGAGAACCAGGTGAATCTACTCTCAGCGAATTACTTCCTCATTTTCCGGATGTTACCCAACCTATGTTTCAAAGCATCATTGATGAAATCAACAATCTTATTTCCAAGATTCGCAGGAAGATCGAGCAAAACCAAAGGCTCCTAGTCCGGTTGACGGAAGTTACCGATCAAATCCTTATGGTTTCCGACCCAACCGGTCACTCTAAGACATATGACAAGAGCGGTGACCTTTCAAATCTTTCATCAGACGGTCGTTCCACTCTCAACGAATCCGCCTAGTTAACTAAAAAACGTGTCACTTTTCGGAGAAATATCCAAAAACAGCGAAGCTCTTCGTTACCATGCGAGGACAGCTGAAGTTGCTGGCCAAAACTTGGCGCACGTCAATGACGAAAAATACGCTCGTCAACGGGTCCTGGCAAGGGAAGGGGTCATGCACAAGTCATTCGGCGGGTTGCTTACCTCGGGATTGGAAGCAGGTGGCGTAGATCATGCTCGCAACGAGTTTCTTGATGCCAGGGTAATCAGTGAGGTCGGGGAGGGTAAGTCCCTTGCCGCTCAAAAGGAAATATTGGAACTACTGCAGGTTGCTCTTGGTGAGGAAATTACCCGGCAGGGAGTAAACGTGGGGTTGGACGATTTGCACGAGAGTGATTTGGCACCTGGAAGTTTGACGAGAGCACTCAATGATTTCTTCAATACGATGGAGGAATTGTCCGCTTCCCCCTTCGAGCCTGCCATAAAGCAAGAGCTTTATCACAAAATTCAAACTCTTACGAAACGATTCAACGAAGCAGGGCAAAGCCTTGAGCAAATCGAATCCGAGTTAACTGCTACTATTGAGCGGTCCGTTGAAGACGTTAATCGTATTCTGGGGCAAATTCACGAAGCCAATCTACAGGTTCGCCGTTTTGAGCTTTTGGATCAAGGGAAAGCCGTTTCTTACAGGGACGAGAGGCAAGCCCTTCTCGAGAGTTTGGCTGGTTACGTCAACTTTACGGCCAAGGAGGAAGTAAACGATCAAAATAAACCAACCGGTTTTCTCAACCTGTTCGTGGATGGAAAGAACGGCAGTCCTGTTGCTTCTCATGCAATCTTAGATAACAACGGGGTGATCGGTTTTACCAATGATTGGGGGCAAGAGTTCAATTTGGCCGCCCCGGTCGACCCCTTGGGTTCGACTGCTAGAGTCCGTGCCAAAATTGGTTCGGATGGAAAGCTAGGTCGATTTGAAGTTTTGGATGGAGGTTCAAGGTACAATGACTCTGAGAAATCTCTTCTTTTTACCTTGCTTCCTCCGAAGACCAAAGACGCGGCGGGTGCTCAAGCCAATGCCGCTGCACCTGCTCAACAGCAAAATGCCGCTGCCGCAGCAGCAGGATTGCAAGCTGATCCGACTCTGCAGGCTGGGCAACCAGTGGATGACCAGATAACCAATAATACTGCCGACAATTTTCCTGCTGCCGCTGGGGCTAATGCGGTTGATGGAGCGGCAGTCGTCCTACAAGCCTCAGAGGCCAGGCAAGTTGGGGAAGTTTTCTACGAAGGGGCCAACTATTATCAGGCTCTTAATAACACCATTAAAGATGATCTGCTTGCCGATGAGAGTAAGTTCATGGTCATTTCCGAACCGCTTCCCAATGGTCTTTTTTCCGAAACAAAGAGAAGCTTTTCAGACATCGAATCGGTCGCCAAGGGTGAGCAGATTTATTACGAGGGTAAACTTTATCAGGCGACTGCGGATATCGGGCCGACCAATGTTGAGGCTGGGGTTGTTGATGCGGAGACTAACAGCACGGCGACATCCCGGGGCTATGCCTATGGCGAAGTGTTCAAATTCGACGGAAATTTTTATCAGGCCACCAAGTCCGTTCCCAAAGGCACCGATCTGACCAATATGACCGTACCTTTGGACTTTACTCGCGGTCTAGTCCAAATTGGAGCGAATTTACCTTTGAAGTCAGAAGCTGGTGCTCTCGCTTGGCAGAACGGAACCGCCGACCTCAAAGCTGGAGATATTTTTTATTACCTAGGTGCTGGTTCGACCAGTAATGTGGATGGAGCCTTTTTCATGGCGACAAGCGATGTTGCCGCCGGTTCTGCCGCCAATCCGACTAATTCGACCAAGGACTTTATCCGCGTCGGCGCTTATACGGATGACACGATCCAGACTGTCGAGGGACTCGCCGAAGAAAAAACGGTTACAACTGTTGATGCCAACGGGCAACCGGTTACCGGTACTCAGATGGAACTGAACCTCGAGGATGGGAAGGTCTATTATCACCAAGGCACCAACACTCATTTCTTGGTTAACGCTCAACCCAATTCTATAGCCGGTAGCCTAGAGTACATTACGGCTTTCAATCCAAATGATGCCCAGTGGAAGAATAATTTTCACATATTCACCCCTGATCCCAATAGTGGATTGGCTTCACCCGCCATCCAAAGAAGATCTGCCCCCACCGGTTGGAACGTTTCCGGTGGTGCTCTTGTCGAGGTCAATGTTGGCGTAGCGGAAGGTATTGTTCAAGATGGTGAGATCAAAAGCCTTAATATCCTCAATCAGGGAATGGGCTTTCCTTCGACAGATGCTCTTTTTGTCAAAAGTGCGGACGGAACCACTGGCCCCGAAGTCAAACTTGAGTCAGGCGCTCTCCACGGGTACCAACAATCTCGGTTGGTGGACGTTGAAAAATTCCGTACATCTTTGAATGCCTTTGTTTCCACCTTCGTCGAGCAAGTCAACGAGGTTTACAACCCGCAGGATGCACCCAGCGAGTATTTGTTTGGCTTCAAGGCCAACCTCACTAGGGCGACTTTGGGTAGCAATAGCTACATGGAAGATCTTGGCCTCTACGGATCGGAAGGGAATGGAGAACTGAGGCTTTTTCGAGACGAGGCGAACATGATCCTTCCCTTTGGTGAATCGGACACCTTTACCTTGAGCAGTGTTTCTCCCGTTGTTCCGGACGACCTGCCGGTCGTTCATCCGGACCCCACCAAGCTTGGTTTGTCTGATTTCAAACTTCAGGACTATTATATTAGGGGTAACGATGGTTTTCTTGATGATTCGGGCGATCCCTATGACGATGATTTGGAAATCTTTCAAAACAGAGACAGTATTTTTCAATTTTACGCCAGTGCCCGTAGGATGCAAAACGTTACGACCGAGCAAGATGCCGCTTACCCGGGAGACGACGGTATACCCGGGTCGGGCGACAATGAAGGTCGCTTCACTTTGCTTGGTTATGATTCCGTTCCATTCAGGATAAACGAAGGGTCCAAAGCCTTTTTGTTCGGTGACAACTTCTCCTTCGATGCGGTGTTGGACAACAGTTGGAATCTTGCCAGTTCACTTGTCGTTCATGATGATCTTACGCCTGAATCAATCAAGTCGAGCGACGATTTCGACGAAGCTTCCAACGAGATCGCATTGAAGGTCGCGGAGTTGGGCAACGGAGAGTTTACCGACATGATTTCGAATATGAATGCGGATCTCGGAAACAGCCTTTCCGACGTCAACGACAACATCAGTCATCAAAGCACGATAGAAACCCTTCTGTTGGATCAAAGAAGAGCAGTCAGTTCTGTCTCCATCGACGAAGAGGTGGCTGATCTCATGCAGTTTCAAAGATCTTTTCAGGCTTCCTCCCGAGTGCTGAATACACTCGACAAAATGCTCGAATTGGTTGTGATGGGATTAGTTAAATAACATTTTCATGCGTCTACCTAACCTTAGCTCCAGTAATGCGATAACCTCGAAGATCCGAGAACTGGATCAACAGAGGTTCCAAATGGACAGGCAAATTACCTCCGGGCAAAAGCTTAGGCTCCCTGAGGACGATGGGATGCGATTGGGGCGAGTCATCAGATTGGAGACTCAAAAAGGGCAACTGACTCAATACCAACGAAACGCGTCCTATGCCGATGAGTTCCTCAATGCAGGTCATCTTAACTTAGACAAACTGACGGAACTCAACCAGCGGGCCCAAGAGATTTCGCGATCTGCAGGCTCAAGTCTTAATGGACCGGCAATGGAGACCTACAGTCATGAGATCAATCAATTGATCGAGGAAGCCTTGAACCGAATCAATGCGACTCACCGCAAGCAAGCTCTCTTCGGTGGTACCAAGTTGAAGCCCAAGTTTTCCAATTCGGAAGTTGTGCGAGGTAAGGGTGAAACCAAGACTTTTTCCTTCAATGAAGTTTCCCAACTTGGTGCAGACGGTCAAAGAAGGATGGGCTTTGGCGACGAAATTGTCTTTGCCCTCAACGGCAGAGAATATGTCCTACAGTCCAAAGTCGATGGGTTGGGTACCGATCAAGTTGCCTCCAAAATCAGGGACTTGATCAACAACGACTCCGACGTTCTGAAAGATTCTCTTTCGTACGAAACGACCCAATACAAAGCCTTTGTTCGTGGTTCCGCCTCCTCTGACTCCGTTTACAACCCTGCTGTCGATCTGAGTGCCTCCGTTTCCGCAAGGGGTGAAGTCGTTGTCACTGGTGCAGTCGGCCAAAGTTACGAAGGTCGTTCCACTTTGCTGACTCATTGGGATCCTAATTTTTATCTGCCCGAGCAGTTTGACAAAAAGATTAAAGAGGAGACTGCTTTCCGTTACCCGGGAGTTACTTACGAAGACCTGAGTCAAACCGAAAAAGCCATCGTTCAAGAAGCGGTTAAAGGAGTTCCGGCCAATTTGTCTCAATCCCTTGATACCGAAGCGGAAAACCGATACCCCGCCACCACGGGTTCCCCTGCTACTTCCTACGTGGACCTGAACGCCACTCAGAAACTCGAAGTCTACAAATCGGTCGTCAAAAACAATTGGAGCAGAGACCTTTCAGTCGGTTCGAAACTCACCGAGGGAATGTCTACTTTGACCACATCTCACTCGGATCCTTGGAAGAGGTTGGCCATTTATCAGGAAGGTGACGTTGTTCGTCATGGCGACAAAGTCTACGAATCGATTCTTTCTCACAATGTTAACCATGACCCCGTCAAGTCCGGAGAGACTTATTGGAGGGAGCTGAATTCGGGCTATGATACGGAGCGCGAAGATTGGAAGCTCGAAGTAACTGGTTCCGAAAACCGTTACTATTGGATTACCCCGGACGGTAAACTTTTTGATGAAGCGGCAACCAAGGATCCCAATACCGGAGTTGTGGTTCCTCCGAAGTCCGCAACGGATCATGCTAGGAATATCTTATACGCTGCCAAAAAGACCGAGTACACTTTGATGGACGACTTGTCGACGACCACCAACGAAGGGATTGTTCAGCTTGAATTGGACGTCGCAAACAATGTCCGCCAAGTGGCCATACCGGTCAACGAGTTTTCCGTCAAGGGTTCGGAAAACGATGGGACCGTTTTTTTCGATCCGGCGTCCATGGACTACCGGTTGGCCGCCTCATCCAAAGACGGTTCGATCATCAGAGGCCCTTACATTAAGGGAAATTCCCAACTTTTCAGTCCCGACGACACTGGAATCCTGGCAAAGGACGTCATCCTTCACGAGGGAAGATACTTCTTGGTCAATGATCCAACGGGTATCGACAAGCAAAACCTTTCGAAAATAGTGGAAAGTTTTCCGCCCGCTGGTACGGTGGTTAGTTACAGCGGGCAAGTACAGCAGTTTGATTCAATGAATCTTCCTGCTTTGACGAATCTTTCCGCAGGACAGTATGTTTTTGATTCTGCCACAAGTCAGTACTATGTGGCCAATCAGAAAGTTTCCTACGATTCCACCAACCTCCAAGCTGCTATAACGAACGCCAATTCCGTTGCCACGGCTTTGGGGAATCAGACTCAATCCATTTCCATGCCCGTTGTTGCTGCAGCTTTTTCGGCTTATGGTTCGTCTCCTTATTCGGCAGGTGATATCGTTTCGCCCGATGGGATTGTGACCAAAGTCGCCACCAATCGGATGAGAGGGACTTTTGATCCCAAGAAGGATTACAATGCAAACGATGTATTTTATGGGGGAGTGGACGCAGGAGGAAAGGGGACCTATTATAATCTCAATATTGAGCATTATGGAGAATGGAAATCTGGGGAAGCTCTGACCAATGGAGGTTCTGTTTTTAAAGATGGCCACTTGTGGGTAGCAAATTCGGCCCTGTCTTCCGCTCAGAACACAGAGGCTAATTTTAATTCCCAATTTGCCCAACTTCAAGGGTCTCCAGTTTTGCAGAATTTCATTGGTGTTCTTCCTAATGTGACTGATGTTTCAAACTCTGTAGAAGCTGAAGCAACTACGGTCTACAACTCCACTCTCACCACCAACTATTTTCAGGAAACCAATTTTAACTCAACCGCCATTGCCGGCTTGGATAAAGTCGCCAATGGTCCTGCGAATGTTACGGCGAGTCGCGGACAGTATGTTCACGATACGACTTCTGATGAGTACTTTCTAGCGAAGGGGGACATTACCATTGGTCTAACTGATCCAACCATTATAGCGGGGGATTTGGAGAACAACGCCAGCCTCAACATGGTTGCCCTGACCGAGCGTTCGGACGGAAATGTCTATCTCCTCGGCGACGACCTGCCTACCGAGGGCAAAGAGTTGTCTTATTTCGGTGACCGTGCTCTCGTTGCCAAGACCGGCGATTATGTTTACGATCCGGCTACCAAGGATTATTATGTTGCGTTGACAAACGTTAATAAACCGGCGACTTGGGCTGCAGGGGCATCTTACAATTCCGGAGAATTGGTACGAAGTCCCTCCAATGGCCTTCTTTATTCAGCCGACAAAAACCTCAACGGCACTCAAAATACCGATGCAGACTTTTCAGCCAATTGGACTTTGGCCAGTACTTGGGTCGAAGGGGTTGCCTTGCAAGCGGGAGAAACCGTATACAAGGATGGTAATTTGTACACCGCCAACACCGCCTTAACGGCATCCGATAATACCGCTGCAAACCTTGCGAACGTCACTTATTGGACCCCTTCTCTTGGTGTTCCGGACTTCACTCTTCCCGTAGAAGATATCAATACCTCCCCGTACTTCGCCAGGATTGGGAGTGTGGGCGGCAACGGCCCTCATTCCTCGGAACAGGGCGATGATTGGAGACCAACTCGAAACTACGATTACGGTCAGATCGTTCATTACCAAGGCAGCTACTACCGTAGTCTTGCCCATGACTTTAATAACAAGGTATCCGTTACCACAAGTGGAAATACCGAGGACGTTGTGATTACTCCCGGCGACGCGATGATTCCGACTGACAACGCCCTCTTTCCGAACGCCATGGTTGCCAATGACAAATGGGTCAAGATCGAGGAACCACTCAATCACGTCATGAAGTTTCGGGTGGACAATTCCGAAAAACCTAGCGTCGTGATTAAATCGGCTGGTTCAACCGGCGTGGATGCAAGTGCAGAGGCCGTTGTCGATGCTCATGGTCAAGTCGTAGGCATCAAAGTCCTTGATCCCGGTCGCTATTTCTTTGGTACTTCCTTGGGTGGTCCTCTTCCCCCTGATTTTCAAGTTGCAACCGTTGTTCTACCCAATGGAGAGGAGATGCAGGCCGAGATATTATGGGGTCAAAATTCCAAAGACCCCGGTCCCTACGTCGTAACCGGCTTCAACCTTTCTCAATCGGCACCTGTTAGTGGAGCGATGGCCAAGGCTCAAACCGGAGACGTCTTTTCCTTTGCCACTGGTTCCAAGACCTTCCTCGATCACAGAGACGAAAATGGGGATATCGTTAACGTCAGTTATACCGGCAGCCAAAAGGACAGCACTTATTACGTAGGAAACGAGACAAAAATATCTGGCTTTCTGAGTGCCGAAAATAACGGAACAAAAGAATTGGGCGATGCCGTCCAAACGATCATAGAACTTCGTGATGCCATGAAGCATTCCGTTCCTTCCCATTACTCCCAAGCGGTGGAAGACTCGGGTAAGAAATTAATCGCGCAAGAAGAAAGTTTGATCGACAAAATGGGCGAGCTTTCTTCTCGAATGGTTCGCATGAACACGGTTCGTTCCCATGACGAAGATTATTTTATGCAATTGGATCAACGAATTTCCAAAGATGTGGATATCGATCTTTCGGAGGCAATTATGCGTTTGACACGTATTTCCACCGCTTATCAAGCATCCTTGCAAGTCGGTTCCCAATTGCTCAATACTTCACTGTTGAACTACCTCTAATATCTAAGCAGTTATGAAACTTCAGGCAGGGGGAGATTCGAACAATCCGGAGATCGGGCAGACCGAAACCCGTAATCAAATTACTTTGCCTCAAGGTCTTTTCGGTTTTCCTGAAATTCGGTCGATGGACCTTGTTTACGATCAGGATGAACTTCCCTTCATGTGGTTGCGCGAAGAACAAAAGGATGGTTTGGCTTTCATTGTTTTGGAACCCGGTGGTATTATTCCGGATTATTCCGTCGAAATTGCAGACGGTGACGTTGAGGTACTCGGTATCAGCGGTCCGGAAGACACGATGATCGTTAACATCGTAACCTTGCCTGCTGATCAATCAGGAAAAATTTTCCTCAATTTAGTCGGTCCGATTATCGTGAATCGTTCGACCTTGGTAGCCAAGCAGTGCATTATTAACAACCATGAGGAATTTTCAGCCCGTCATCTTCTTGATGTCGGAAGCGAAGGTCTCTAAGTCACGCCCTAGAGACCCATGTTGATATTGTCACGAAAAGTCGACCAAGGTATTACAATAGGAGACGAGATCGAAATCTCCGTAACCAAGATTGAGGGCGATTCGGTCAAGATTGGAATATCCGCTCCCCGTTCGATCTCCATTCTCCGTCGCGAAATTCTTGAGGAAATGCAGACTTCCAATAAAGCGGCAGCCGCTTCCAGTAAACCTGTCGCTGGTACGCTTAAAAGTACTTTGGTTGCTGGTTCGGCAAAGCAACTTATTGCTCAAATTAGGGCAAAGAAGGCAGCTGAGACTGATAAAGAGAGAGCGACACCTTCCGATTAAAGTTTTTTCTTTTACTCACTTTTTTCGAAACCCAAAATAAGCTCTCTCTATGGCTATTTTTAAGCCCTTTAAAGCATTCAGACCCAGAGATTCCTTGGCACAAGCGGTTGCATCCAAACCCTACGACGTACTTAATTCCGCTGAAGCGAAAAAAGAAGCGAAAGATAATGCTCATTCCTTTCTTCGGGTAATAAAGCCTGAGATAGAGTTGCCCGAGGGCACGGATCCCTATTGCGAGGAAGTGTATGAAAAAGGGAGGGAAAACTTCCTCAATCTTTGTCGGGATGGAGTCTTGTCACAAGATCCGATACCCTCTTATTATCTTTATCGTTTGACCATGAACGGTCGATCCCAAACCGGACTTGTGGGTTGTTGTGAGTATCAGGAATATTATGAGGGCCGAATCAAGAAGCACGAGCTTACGCGGACAGTCAAAGAGAACGATCGTGTCCGACACGTAGAGTGTTTGAATGCGAATGCCGAGCCTGTATTCTTTTCCTATCGTGGGGTAGCTTCAATCAATGAATTCGTTGAGCATACCCTTACCGGAGTGCCTCTTTATGATTTTGTCGCTGAAGATGGTGTCCGTCATGAATTATGGGCGATCTCGGAGTCTGGAGACATAACGCTTTTGGAACAAGCCTTCTTGAGCGTCCCTGATCTCTATGTTGCGGACGGTCACCACCGTACAGCTGCAGCCGCAAGGGTAGGGCAGAAAAGAAAGGATTCCAACCCTGAGCATCGTGGCGATGAAGAATATAACTTCTTCATGGCCGTACTGTTCCCCGATGATCAACTTGAAATCTTTGACTACAACCGCGTGGTTAAAGATCTCAACGGTCTTTCACCCGACGATTTCGTTGCTGCCTTGTCGGATGATTTTGATATTCAACCAGCGGGAAAAACATGTCCCCGACCTGCCGCTTTGAGGGAGTTTTCTCTGTATCTTGATGGATCCTGGTATGAGTTGAGAGCCAAAACCTCCCCGAAGTCATCTGGTTCCCCGATCGGTGACCTTGATGTCACTGTTCTGTCTGAAAAGGTACTCGGACCTTTGTTGGCCATTACCGATTTGCGAAATGATAATCGGATTGATTTCGTTGGTGGTATTCGGGGTCTCGAAGAGCTTGAACGACTTGTGGATTCAGGGGAAATGGCCGCGGCTTTTGCCCTGTACCCAGTTTCGATGGAACAACTGCTGAACATTGCGGATGCTGGAGAAATCATGCCCCCGAAGACGACTTGGTTTGAGCCAAAGCTAAGGAGTGGTCTCTTTGTTCATGGCTTGGAGTAAAGACAAGTCGGGGCTCATATTGCAGGTGTGACTTGCTCTTTCATTGTTTTCTTCTCTGTTCAAAGCAGGTAGCTTTCTGCGTTACGATGAAGTTGCTTATTTTGAGTTCCTCGACTGGAGGCGGTCACGAGATGCGAGCCAATGCCCTGAAGTCATGGTGGACTGAGGGAAAAGGTGAAGCTCGTATTCTTCGCCCCTTGGAGGACGGTTTCAAACTCTATCGCTGGGGAAGTTCATTCTATAATTTGATCCAAAAAAATCTTCCTCTTTTTCATTACCTCTATTTTTACTTTTTAGAATACGCCTCCCTTCATCGCGGTCCTCGGCGGATTCTCGGTTCCAAGAAATTGCTAAGCGAAGTCAAAGACTTTTCTCCAGATCTCGTGTTGAGTGTACACGCTCACCTTAATCATGGTTATTTCGATCTTATCCGTACTTGTTTACCTCCCAATAAAGGGAAATACGTTATTTTCTGTGGTGAATTGAGTGACGGGCATGGGTTTAGCCGGCATTGGGTGAACCCAGCAGCTGATCTTTTTGCCGGTCCCTTCGAGGAAACCTGTCATGCTGCCCGCATAAGGGGAATGCCTGAGGAAAAGACGATGGTCACCGGACCTCTTTTAAGGAAACCCTTTTACGAAAATGCGGGGCCAAGCGACCGCGATAATTTTTTGATTAAATATGGACTTTCGAATTCCCTCAAGACCTATGTTCTTGGTACCGGAGCCAACGGAGTCAACCGCCATAGAGAAGTCATTGAGGCCTTCAATCGTTCGGATAATCGCTGTCAACTACTTGCTCTTTGTGGTAAAAATGAAGGAACCTTAAATACCCTCAAGCAGATGAAAACTAGCTCCAAGGTTCCCTTTGTCGCCTTGCCGGAGCTATCTGCCGCTGAAATGGCCCATGTTCTACGTAATACGGATTGTCTTTTTGCACGCCCCGGAGCTGGTATGACCACGGAAGCAATTGCCTGTGGTACACCAATGGTGTTCGACCTCTCGCGAGGGGTTATGCCACAGGAATCAAATAACCTCAATTTTTGGAAAAAACGATCTGTGAATATACTGACAACCAGTCGACCATCGAGATTACCTGAATTGGTGACTCGTAATAATTCCTCTATTCAAATCAAAATGGAAAAAAAACCAGGTAAACTTCTCAAAGCCCTCGAAGGTCTGATTCGGGTATGACTGGGTTTCCGTCAGAGAGAATCATCCCTTGGGCGGCAGCACGTTCTATTTTTGGAGCTAGCTCCGTCATGAAAGAACGGGATGGAAAGAGTCAAATTCTCGAACCCAAACTTCTTTCCACCGATCGGAT
>PBMI01000012.1 GCA_002722545.1 Opitutia bacterium
GAAATCAATCACCCCGTTCACAAAAAGCCCATGCCTCCCAAATTCCTCGGAGGAGAAGCCCCCGAGATAAAGAGTGGAACGGACCGAAGAGCTATCATGGCCGAATGGCTTGCCTCTCCTCAAAACCCCTTCTTTGCCCGCAACCTCGCCAATATCGTCTGGGCTCACTTCTTCGGTCAGGGGATCATCGAACCCGTGGACGACGTCCGGGTATCCAACCCACCTTCCAACCCCCAATTACTCGATGAATTGGCCAAACGCTTTACCGAATACAATTACGACTTCAAAAAACTCGTGCGTGACGTCTGCAATTCCAGAACCTACCAATTATCCAGCGCCACGACCGAATCGAACAAGGACGACCTGCGCAATTTCGCCCGTTCCCATTTAAGAAGATTGCGGGCAGAAGTCCTTCTGGACGCAATTTCTCAAGTCACTGAGACAAAAAACAAATTTCAAGGATTACCTCTTGGTGCCAAGGCCATCCAAATCGCGGATGGACGCGTAAGCAATTATTTCCTGACTACATTCGGACGAGCGACCCGCGAGACGGTTTGCTCCTGCGAAGTAGTTATGGAACCAAGTCTTTCCCAAGCTCTTCATCTTTTGAACGGAGAGGTCACCAATTCAAGGATCAAGCAAGGTAAGCTCGTGGCCGATCTAATCAAGAAAGGGAAAACTCCTGATGCCGTCCTAGACGAACTCTATGCCCGCTGTTATTCGCGAAAGCCAAGAGACAAGGAAAAGGCGAATCTGCTCGCCTCTCTAGTTGGCGCGGAATCTCCAGTCGAGCCTTTGGAAGACGTCTTTTGGGCTCTTCTCAACTCCAAAGAATTCATATTCAACCACTGACCCGGATATCTTCCATCCAATGCCGGTCAAACTCATGACTTCTTCTTTAAAGCTATCTTTCGCAATCAGTTTTGGCTTCCTTTGCCATTCGCTTTTCGCGAGCAAGGAAAAGCCGAATTTTCAGGACGACGTCCTGCCGTTTTTCGAAGAATCCTGCAATTCCTGCCACAACCCGGACAAAGCCAAGGGCGGACTCGACCTGACGAGTATGAACGGAATAATGGCCGGCGGCAGCTCCGGGGAATCAGCCGTCCCCGGTGACTCCGGCGACAGCTTGATCTATCTCTTGGCGGCACGCATCGAAGAACCGCACATGCCACCGAAGGGGGACAAGATCCCCAAAGCCAACCTCGACCTGATCAAACTCTGGATAGACCAGGGGTTGCTTCCCACTGCAACCGGAAAGCCCATTCAAAAGAAGAAATCCTCGGCCAACCTTGCACTTGGTTCCGTATCTTTCGGAAAGCCGGAAGGACCACCGCCCATGCCCGAATATCTGTCCTTGGAGCCCAGCGTGGTTGCGGAAAGATCCTTTGCCCCTTCCGCCATGGCGACTGCTCCCTGGTCTCCCGTCGTTGCCGTTGCCGGACAAAAACAGGTCTTGCTCTACCACACCGAAACCCTACGACTCCTTGGTATCCTACCGTACCCGGAGGGATTCATAGAATCTCTCGTTTTCAGCAGGAATGGCAAAATTTTGATAGCAGGGGGTGGAAGAGGAGGAAAGAGCGGGAAAGTCGCAGCATGGGATCTTCAGACAGGCAAACGCATTCTCACGCTTGGTGACGAGTACGATTCCATTCTGACAGCCGACTTGTCTGCAGACCAATCCCTTCTTGTCATCGGAGGTCCCGCCAAAGTGGTAAAGGTATTTGATTTGGCCAGTGGCGAAATTCTATACAACGTCAAAAAGCATTCCGAATGGGTCACACAAGCAAGTTTTTCTCCGGATGGAATCCTTCTGGCTACCGCAGACCGCAACGGAGGACTCCACGTATGGGAAGCCCGTACGGGTAATCCGTTCTACACTCTGGACGGGCACAAGGAAGCCATTACCGACCTGAGTTGGCGAGCGGACTCCAACGTTCTGATCTCTTCTTCAGAGGAAGGATCGGTCAGGATTTGGGAAATGATCAACGGCAAGCAGGCCAAGACTTGGACAGCGCATGGAGGTGGAGCCCTTTCGGCGCATTATGACCAAACGGGAAAAATCGTCACCGCCGGTCGCGACAAAACCGTCAAGTACTGGGACGGTGAAGGTAAGTCGCTCCATAGTCTGAGTGGCTTCGCGGACATCGTCATGGAGGCACGCCTCAGCCATGATGGTTCTCGAATAATCGCTGGAGATTGGACGGGTGAAATTACCGTTTGGCAGACGAGCGACGGAAAGAAGGTCGGCTCATTAGGAGGCAACCCGCCTTTGATCTCAAGCCGGGTGGCTCAAGCCAAAACTGCAAAGGAAGACAAGCAAAAGGCATTGAGCTCAGCGCAAGCCAAGCACGCTCCACTTGCCCAAGCCGAAAGCCTTGCCCAAAAGAACGAGGATGCGGCTTTAGCCAGAAACAAAACCAGCGAGACGGCCCTTGCCGGCGCCTCGGCAAAGATGGAGCAGACTTTAGCCGCTTTGCAACAGGCTCAAAAAGAAGAACAATCAAAATCGGCCGATCAATCCAACAAGCAAAAAGACAAGGACTCCAAGGCCCAAGCTCTCGGGCAAGCCAAGCAAAGTCACCTTTCACACTCCAATTCCCACAACGATTGGAAAAAACGGGCGAACTTCCGTTCCGAGCAGGTCAGCGCCCTGCACGAGGCTCATCGCAAAGCCGAGGAAGCCAAAGAACGCAACAAGGATGACGCTGGGTTTCAGGATGCCCTGGCCAAGCAAAGGGAAGCCTTGACCGCAATGGAGAAGACTTTTGCTCAAGCCAGAGATTCTTCCGCTCGCCACAAGGCCGAAATGGACAAGTTCGCCAAACTCGTGGAAACCAGTGCACAAAGCCTGAATACGGCCACTCAAGCGCTCGCCGCCGCCACCCAAGCCCTTGATCAAGCTAAAGCAAAATCGCAAGCAAGCGACAAGGCTCACAAGGAAGCAACCGCGCTTCATAGTCAGGCCAAGGCAAATCATGAACAAGCCCAAGCCACTTTGGTCGCATCCCGGAAAACTTTGGCTTTGGCCCGGGAAGCCTTGAAAGGCCCGACCGCCGAGCTTGAAAAGGCGAAGTCCAGACTGACGACTGCAAGCAAGAACTATTCCCGATGGCAAGCCGAAGTGGTCAACGTCGAACGTCACGTCGAGTTAAAACAACTGCAAGGCCTCGAAGTGGAACTGAGTGAATTGAAAAATTTACTTGGGCAAGCGGAGGAGTTCAGAAACTCAGCCATGCAAGCCGTTCAATCGGCAAGCGAGGCTCTTCGTTTGGTTCCCGAGAAGATTGCCCAGGCTGAAAAGTTGGTTCAAGACAAACAGAGCAAGGTTCGAAGCCTGGAAAGCAACAAGATCGCAATCATTCAGTCCAAGGATAATAAAACGGCCTTCATCAAAGACGTCGACCAATTGGCGGCCCTCGCCAAGCAAGAAGCCGAAACCAAGCAAGACAACTCCGTTCTTTCCCAGGCTAATTCAAAACTTCAGGAAACCATCACTTTGCTCAAACAGGATCTCGCCAATACTGAAAATCAGATTTCAGCCAAGCAACTAGAGGTCACGACAGCCGAAAACGCCGTAACCGAAGCAAGAAAAGCAGTCGAAGCGGCAACTAAACTCCGGGAGAGCGCGCCTAAGGTTCTCGCCGAAAAAGAGAGCACCTTGAACGAGGCCAAGAAGAAACACGAAGAAAGCAAGACGGCTTACGACGGCTTCAAGAAAAAAGTGGATCAGCAAGCCTCCTTGACCCAAGCTCTTCTTGAGAAATACTTGGCCGCACTTCCCAAATAGGAAGCTCAGTTGAGGCGGCCGAGGAGTTTGTTCATCTCCAAGCCCAAAATACTGCCGGGCCCCAAGTCGAGGACCTTCCGCTTCTTCAGAAAATCGATTGCATCAACCGCCCGCTCCCGTTGGTCCGCATCAATCAAGGCTCGAACGTAAGGCCGAATAAGCCCATAGAATAACTCCCCACCGGCTGTTTTCTCGAAATCCTTGACCATTCTCTCGTAGCTCTTCTCGGCCTCCGTCCATTTTTTATCAGACACTTTCGCCATCAACTGCTCGGCCCCTTCGGAAATGGCAAGGTCGAACCTCCCCGATCGGTTCTGTCTGACAATGAGGGTTCTTATTTTTTCGGCCTCCCTTGGGTTGCCCATCTTGTCATAAACGGTGGCCAGTTTTTTCTGTCCCTCGATTTTCAAATCCACCGTATTGGAAAAGGCCTTGAGCCACTTGGTCCAGAAATTTTTCTTCTCCCTCAGATCCTTCTCGAACTTTTCCACCCATTCCGCTTCTTTTTTCCAAACGTCGACGTAAGTCGGATGCAAGGTTCGGGCCCGGATAAGGGACTCTCGATAAAACGGCGCATCCTGATTGACCAAGGCCCAGGCGAAATAATCGACCGCCTTGCCCCGGAATCCACTTAAGTTTTTTTCTCCCCGGGCCAGAGCGCCAAGCTCATCGTCGGTGATCGGTTTCCACAATTGGGGATCGATCGCATTGCCCACCGGATAGTTTTGATTCTCGTAGCGTCCACAATCCGTTTCCCAACGGCCCGGACTCTTCAAGAAACCAAACCAAGCATGACCGCCTCCACTCCCCTGCCCCACGAAAGTCAAGGTTGGGATGCCCTTTGCCTTACCAACCATGGAACTGAAGTAAGCTTGGTCGACGCAAATTCCACCCTTCGAGCGGATCGACTCTAGTGAGTACGTTCCGTGAGGCCAGGTGAACACCGAGGCTTTGAGGCGGGGATGATCATACTCTATGGAGGAGAATATCTTGTCGAAACCTGAGCGGCGGAATGATTCCTCTTCTCTCGCCCATTCCAATTCGCTCGTCGACAACGGATGATCGATCACGAACTTGAGTTCGGTCACGGACAACTGACTAGGATCGTATTCTAGCTTCCGTTTGGAGTTGGCCTTGACCATATCGGAAAACCGCTCGACTACGGAAGACATGGATGCAGGAACATCCTTTTTGGGAACTTGATGATGGGGCCAATTCCGAGGAAAAGGCTGATCGAAAACGACTGCATAGGCCGAGGCTAGTGAAGCATATTTTTTAATTTCAGTAGGATGATTGGAGGCCAGGGAGAGAAAAAGGGCAAGGGAACGAGGTTGATTGTCTTGCGGATGAAGGGCCTTCAGAAAGGTTTTTTGAAGGTCGTGGTTCTTGCCTATCGAGACAAAAGCTTCCTCCATTTCCGGTGTGGCAGCGCTTGAATCGATCTTGAGAAACAACGAGACCCAACGCCAATGATCGAACCAATGAAAGAAGTCTCGACCTTCTCTGGACGACCTAAGCTTGTTATCGNCCCATATCGTCCTCAAGTCTNCGAGGAGCTTCTCGGATCCTTTCTTCCACTCTTCTTTTCCGGTATGNCCGTCCCACCATTGAGCGATCACTTGAGGACTCCAAATAGGTAAATCACCCTTTCCATTCGAAACTGCGGCAGGGGAAAGAGGCGGCCCNCCCGCACTTGGCGAAACGCTCTTTTGGGCCCAGGTTTGCCTAACGTATTGTTGATCCTTTTGCGAAAGAAGGGTCAGGGGAAATGCAAATTTTCTTGAGTCGCTTCTTTCAATCGTAACCTTGGTTCCGTCGAAGCCAAGCATACGGGCTTCTATTTTAACGCCCGAGGAGGAAAGCCAAGTTCTTACGGGGAAGGATTGAGCAAAGCAGTGAGTTCCCACAACGAAGGCGAACAGGAATTTAAGTATATTCTTTAAATCCATCAGTTACTTTACCAAGCTTATTGGTACTAAAGCCATTACAATTTTTTAGAAAAAACGGAATTGCCGATCACCAAGCGAAAAGAGTCTTATTGAGTTTTGTTGGCAGGAAAGGATGGTCTCTCAATCCTCGAAAAAGTTACAAGGACCAGCCTTTGCGATACTTTCTGCGAACGAACTTCTCGGCTTCCTTGACGTTGGGTTTCATGGCAGGACCGTCCCAGTCAATCTTCTGGCCGGTCCGTACGGCCAAGTTACCCAACAAGACCGTTTCGGTGAAGGGACCTGCTTGACCGAAATTAGAAAGAGGGGTTGCGCGCCCCTTTATTCCCTCGATCCACTCGACGTGATTGGCGTCTTGCGTGGAAATCCCATCCTGCTCGACTCGAGGAACGCTTTGGGCGGTCGCTTCCTCAATTTGCCTGACCTCATCGGGGTCACGCCCGACAATCTTCCACTTGGTGGAACGGCGGTTGAAAACCAGCGCTCCCTTGTCACCGACCAGCACCGATTCGTATCCCCTGAGATCTTGTCCACCGGCGACGTCACGTGGAGGCATGTTCGCTTGCCCATCTCTCCTTCCGTCATACCAAGTCATCGTTACGGGAGGATTCGAGCCTCGGGCAGGAAACTGATATTTGATTACGGACCAAGCGGGTCCCGAAACCTCGGAATTCCCGCCCTGCTCGGCTTCTACCGAAAGCGGATACTTCAAGTCCAAAGCCCAGTAAGGCATATCCATGATGTGGCAAGCCATGTCCCCCAAGGCCCCGGTTCCGTAATCCCACCAACCGCGCCACTTGAAAGGAACGTACTTCGAACTGTACGGAACTTTGGGAGCCGGTCCCAACCAAAGATCCCAATTCAACCCTTCGGGCATCTTCTCCTTTGGGGGCCTCTCAGCCAAGCCCTGTGGCCAAATGGGACGATTAGTCCAAACATGTACATCCGAAATATTTCCAATAATACCAGCCCGAACCAACTCGACCGCTCGACGGATGGGCTCTCCGGAATGGGCTTGGTTTCCCATCTGGGTAACTAGTTTATTTTGAGCCGCAGCCTCAGTCAGAACACGGGCTTCATGAATGGAATGAGTCAAGGGCTTCTGACAGTAGATGTGTTTGCCCAAGTCCATGGCGGCCATCGCAGCCACGGCATGGATATGATCGGGAGCGCTTATGGTTACGGCATCTATGTCCTTTTGCTTTTCAAGCATCTTACGAAAATCGGTATAGACCTTGGCCTTGGAAAAGGCCTTCATGCTTTTGGCTCCCCTCACCGTATCGACGTCGCAAAGAGCAACGACGTTGGCGCCGGCATTTGCGGCGCTGGCAACGTCGGCCGTACCTTTTCCCCCAACCCCGATCCCGGCGACGTTGATGCGCTCGTTTGCCCCCCATACGCGGGAGGGCAGAAATTGAAAAGCGAAGGCCGAGGAAGAAGCCCCGATGAATTGTCTGCGGGAAAAAATTTTCATTGCTAAGGTTTGGGAACGAGGTGCATGGACGAAAGATGATCTAAATTTGGGATTCTTTGGTTGGCAACAAAGATATCTAGTGGTGCGGAACTTGACTTTCAAGAGGTAGTCGGGATTATTGATCTTCATGGTCTCAAAGTTCTATAATAGACGTTTTCTGCGTTCCGGATTTTTTTTAGGCGGCCTTCTTCTTTGCCTTGTTTGTTCACTTCCCGGCAAAGACGACAACTCCACTTCGCTCTCGGAACTTGAATTGGCCAAGCGCGACGCCGAGGATTTCGAAAAACTCGCCAAGTTGGTCAAACCCTCGGTAGTGGTCGTCGAAAGCGTGGACCGCCTGGGAAGGGAAGGCGGCCGAGGAACGGGATTCGTCGTCCGCAAAGACGGCGTCATTGCCACGAATTTTCACGTCATTGGCGAACATAGAGATTTCGCCATTCGCTTTGCAGACGGAAAGAGTTATCGCCCCCAAAGTATCTTGGCCGTCGACCGGGACCGGGATCTGGCCCTGATCAAGATAGATGCAAAGAATTTACCTGCTCTTGAGCTTGGAGATTCCGACCAAATCGATGCCGGGCAGGCTATCTTCGCCCTTGGCAATCCACTCGGTTACAGCCACAGCGTCAGTCGAGGAGTAGTAGCTGCCATTCGCGAGTTGGAAGAAGGGGACGAAAAGCCTATGGTGCAAGTCGCCATCCCTATCGAACCCGGGAGCAGCGGCAGCCCCACCCTCGACTTGGACGGCAAGGTCATTGCCATTTTGGCAATCAAATCCGGAGGAGCAATGGGTTTTGGCATTCCCTCCAACGCGCTGAAGAATCTCCTTGCCAAGCAAGACCCAATTCCAATGAGGAAATGGCTGACCATCGGCGCTCTGAATGATTTGGAGTGGGAATCGGTGATGGCAGGATCCTGGAAACAAAGAGCCGGAGTCATCACGGCCAGTGGTCTGGGTTCGGGCTTTGGAGGAAGAATGCTCTGCCTTTCCCATGCAGCTCCCATCCCCATTCCCTGCGAATTGGAAGTGGAAGTCCGATTGGAAGACGAAAGCGGTGCGGCTGGTTTGGTTTTCCACGCAGACGGGGAAGACCGGCACTACGGGTTTTATCCGACCAACGGTTCCCTCCGGCTGACGCGTTTCGATGGACCGAACGTCTTTTCATGGAGCATCCTCAAGACCCTTGATACTGATTCCTACAACCCCGGAGAATGGAATCGGTTGCGAGTTCGATTGGAGAAAGAAGGAAGAATCATATGCTCGGTCAACGGCCAAGTCCTGATCGATCTCGTCGACCAGACCCTGAAAAAAGGCAGGATCGGACTATGCAAGTTTCGCGCTCCCGCCGCCGAATTCCGAAAGTTCCGTCATTCCAAACGATTCCCCAAATCTTCGGTCTCCCCTGCTCTTGCGAAGAAAATTCGACAACTTTCAGGCTCCCTGAACGAAAACTCATCCCCCTCGAAAAAAGACCTCAATTACCTCGTCAATCAAGGTCCGATGGCTTCCCAGGCTCTTCTTGACCACGCAAGCGAATTGGAAAGAAAAGCCGAACGAACAAGAAAACTCTCGAATGACATTCGTGAACGCATCATCATTGCCGATTTAGCCTCCTCACTCTCCCACGAGAACGAAAGATCGGTCGACCTCCTCAGGTCCGCCCTCCTCATCGCCCGACTCGACAACAAAGATTTTGAACTCGAATCATACTTGAGAAAAACGCAAAGGATCGCCGAGAAGATCAAGAGCGGGTTTCCCGAAAAAGCCAGCGGTGAAGAAAAGCTCCAGTCTCTTGTTTTTCAACTTTTTCAAGAGATGGGATTTCATGGCAGTACTTTGGACTACAACCATCGATCGAACAGTTACCTGAACGAAGTCATAGACGATCGCGAAGGGCTTCCCATTACCCTTTCCATTCTGTTTATCGAACTGGCGAATCGATTGGACCTTCCCGTAAGCGGGCTTGGCCTGCCAGGCCACTTCATCGCGATGTACAGGGAACCCGATCCCAAGGGCTCCGACATGAAAGGAAAAGAAATTCTGGTCGATCCTTTCGGCGGCAAGATCGTCTCCCG
Organism: Opitutia bacterium; assembly: GCA_002722545.1. GTDB lineage: Bacteria > Verrucomicrobiota > Verrucomicrobiia > Opitutales > Seribacteraceae > Seribacter. The sequence goes on from PBMI01000012.1 coordinate 9,287, forward strand.
CAAGGATGCGGCCAATTTAACGGGTTCCCGATTGACCGATGAAGATTTCAAACCGGCCCCCAAAAAAGAAATCATCAGCCGGATGCTTCGTAACTTGATTCGATCTGCCGAGCAGGATCGTGATTCCAGCGCTCGCCTGAGATACCTCGACGCCCTTCTTGCCATCAACCCAAAAGACAAATACATGCGGGCAATGCGGGCCATGATCCTTTATGCCGAAGGAAGATCCGCCAAGGCTCTCGAGGATATCGAACGGTTGATCAAGGAAAATCCGGACAGCCCTGAAAACGCTCCTTTACGTGAAATCAGGGATCGCTTGATCGAACAAGCACCCGACTCGAACTGAAAAGCCAATTCGGAAAAAGTGATTGGAGCGCTAATCCAAATCATCCCCTTCGAACCCATCGCCCGTTTCGCCATCCGGGCCCATTGAATAAAGTCGGTATCCCGGTTCCCCGTCATCCCTCGGATACTCGTAGACGTATTCGTTTCCCCACGGATCGAGAAACGAGACGTCATTGTCCAGCGTCTTGGACAACCAAAGAATAAGTGACTTCCCATCGTTATGGGAAAAGTCGGGCATTTTGGCCATGTCATAAGAGTAAGGATCGTAACCAAAGAGAGTGGTCGGAACCAACGAAGGATACGGAGGAATTTCCAATGTTCCAACTTCGTTATGGAAACCCGCCAAAGAGAGGAAAAGGCATTCGCCAGGCGTGCAGATTTTCTTTGGACAGGTCGGGTAGCCACCGTGCTTGGACTGATAGTCGACCAAGGCCGTCCGGAGTGCCTCGATCTCCATTTGGGCTCGTTTTTTGTCTTGGGCGTTGATCACGTAACTACCCGCGCCAATGGAAATGGCGGCCAAAATCGCAATCACCATGAGCACGACAAGGAGCTCGATGAGGGTAAAACCGGTTGTTTTCCTCATACCACCGCCCGATCCCATCCCCATTCGATCAATGCATCCCTGACCTGCTCCAAATCTTCGTCCTCCAAAGCCATGGCCTTGAAATTTTCATCCATCTTGACTGCTTCCTTCAAAAGATTCAGGCACTCATCCGGGCTATTGAGAAGGCAGGCGTAACAAGCCAAGTTATATCGAATCAGGGCATTGCCAGGGTGAACGCCAAGCCCCTCCAAAAGAATTCCCCGGGCTGCTTCGATCGAATCACAACGGCGCGTCGCAAACGCTTCGGAAACCCACCAATCTCCTTCGGAAGGAGATTCGCGCCTCAAATCAGCGGCAATTTTCTGCATGAGCGCCCAATTTTCCTGTTCTTGCCTGATGCCCAAAAGTAGAATCTTTGCGTTCTTGCTCCATGGTTCCACCTTGGGAAGAGCCCTCAGTTCGCGTTCCGCCTCATCATACATCTCCAAGGCAAAATACCCCGATGCTCTTTCCCAATGAACTTTCGGGGCCAATATACGAGGCGGGAGGTCTTCCTTGGCTGTCACTTGTGCGATCGTAACGACCTCCCAAAGGTTTACAAGCGACAATCCGCCCAAAACCAAGTTCATGACTTTCGCAAACAAAAGGAGGATCAATCTCCCGGATCAGGATTACGCCTCCATCGGATTGCCAGGAAACTCCCGATCAGACAATGCATCACGGCGCTTAAGGCGCAAGGGGCAGGAACCATGGGCATTTGTGAAAAATGCTTGCTCGCCAAAGCCATGCCCAAGCCTGAATTCTGCATGCCGACTTCAATCGAAAGCGTTCGTCTCTGCCCTTTGGATAGGCCAATTAGGGAGGCCATTGCGTAGCCCAATGCGAATCCTCCGAAATGCAAGGCCAAAACCGAAGCGGAAAGGACTCTCCAATTCTCAAGAATCAGATCCTTTTTGGCGGCCAGAACGAAACCGACGATGAGCAGGATAAAAACCACCGAAACCAGCGGGGAATAAGAAGACGCCATGCGAGCCGATTTCGTAAAAAAACGATTCCATGCCACTCCCACTGACAAGGGCAGCAGAACGATCCAAAGGATTCCCCTGAACAAGGCCCACGGATCAACCGGCAGATAATGCCCTGCGTACCAACTCGTAAGGAGCGGAGTCATCCAAATCGCGGCAAGGGTGGAGGCAAGGGTCAAACTGACCGAGAGCGCGACCTTTCCACGGGCAAGGAAAACAACCACGTTGGACGCCGTTCCCCCCGGGCAGGAAGCCACGAGGATCAACCCCACCGCCATTTCCGGAGGCAGCTTCATGAGATAGGCGATCAAAGCACCCCAAGCGGGCATGATGAGAAATTGAGCGCAAACCCCCAAGCCGATAACCTTGGGTTCCTTCCAGACCCGGACGAAATCCTCCGTCTTCAGGGTCATCCCCATCCCCAACATGATCATTCCCAAACCTGCATCGATCGCCTCTTTGCCGAACCACAAGAAACACCTGGGTTCCACCAATGCGACAATTCCGACCAAGACCGACCAAAGGGGAAATAGATTGGTACCTATGCGAATGCAGTTCGTAAGCATGTTAACCAAGAGACTCCGACTCCACCTCGTTGGCAAGAAAAAGTCGAAAAGATCAGTCCGCCCGATTCTGAGTTCGATCTCGTGGAGTTGGAGATTGAGTTTTCGAACTTTTTGCCTTTCCCTTTGGCCGAGTCCTTGCTACCAGCTCCAATCCAAGTCAAACCCATGAAATCAAGCCGCAAACTGAAGATTGCCATCGTCCTTTCGATCTCCGTCCTGATCAACGTCTTTCTGATTTGGGAAGTCTTTCGTTTGCGGGCGGAGAACAGCCTTCTGCACCAGGAAAGAAGCGAGCGATAGCCCGCGCGAAAACCTTCCTTTTACTTTACGATCTCCCAAAACTCGACCTCACCCCAAAGGTGACCCCACCCTTGGAATTTCGGACTGAGTCGGAAGTAACGGGCCTTGACGGCCCGCAGGTCGATTTCCGCCCACGCTCCTTTTCCTCTTTCCGCGACGAATCCCTCGTACTCGTTAAAATCAAGAAAGCGCTCTCCATCCCTGCTCACCTCGACCTTGATTTCGGCTAATTCGTCACCACGGTCCCAAGGCTGAAAATATACCCGGACGACGCCAATTCTCTTTTCTTCGCCCAAATCGAAGGTAAACGTCGGGTTCACTTTGTACCAGGCCGTCCAAGTCGACCGCCAACCGTCTTTGGGCAACTTCCCGTCTATCAGAAGATCCATCGTGAGGCGACGCCCGTCCATAGTTGGTTTGTCCGGACTCGAAACCTGGGACACCGGACTTAACTTGAACTTGCGTGAATCTCCGGGGCGGTCCCGGTTTTGGCCCAAAGCAACACTCGACCAAAGGACGACAAAGGCAAGAGGGATGATCGACGGCAAAAATTTATTCATTCGTCTTTATTGAATGCAATCTTCTGCGCATGCAAGATTCAACCGAATGATCATTGGATTAATCGACCGTCAAGATAAAGGTCCGCCAAGACCCAAAAGCCACCTTCCCCTCGCTCGAGGTTTCGAAGTTCGACCGTGCGGGCATCCTCCATCACTCGCTTGAACTTGAGCCATTGATCAAAAGCGAGGGCGGCCTTCCGTGGATCATCTTGCTTGATCGATTCGGCTCGCAAACCACGAACCCGAATGGTCAGTGCTTCGCCAAAAACCGGATGAACCCCTGGCAAAGTGGTCACAAACGAATTTCCACTAGTCGTCTCCTTAAGGTCTTTTTCCTTGTCCAAGAGGAAACGCATGGGGAAAACGGTTCGCTCTTGATGGATCGCTTGTTTGGAAACGGCGCACCCGGACATCAGACAACACGCAAAAGCCACAAAACGGGCACATCCGGGAATTTTCTTCATTCCAATAAAGTTGAAGGTCAAAATCCCCCGAGTCAACCCTAGCGATCGCCCAACGAACACAAGGAACGAAGCTTTGGGTCTACAACTTGCGGTTCACCATCCAGTGGCAACCGGATTCTTGGGCCGTTTTGAGGAAGATTCTCTCGGCCTTGTTGATCTCTCTGCCCTTTCGGATGGAAACTCCCCAAGTTCTATGGAGTTTCTTTCTTCCCAAGGGAAGACTTTTGAGTTCTCCTCTTCGCACTTCGGAATGAACCGCCCAATCCGCCATCAACCCAACCCCAATGCCAACCTTGATCAGCTCCTTGCTCGCTTCCGGACTGCTGATTTCCATGAAACCCGCTAGCCTCACCCCCGCTCGGGTCAAGTAATCATTGAGGATCCGAAAGGTATAGCTTCCCCGATTATAGAGAATGAAACTCTCCCCACCGGCTTCCGACCAATTCACCTTCCCAGCTTCAGCCCATTTGTGGTTGCTTGGCACGACAACCCTCAACTCATCGGTAAAACAGGGAGCGAATTCAATTTCATTGGACCGAATAGGTTCAAGGGTAATGGCCATGTCGATTTCACCTAAGCCAAGCATTTCCAAACATCTTGGCGTGTCCTCGCACTTCACCTCGAAACGGCAAAGCGGGTGCTCTTTTTTGAATTGGGTCAACATGGGTGGAAGAAGGAACCTGCACGCTTGAGCACTTGCCCCCAAGCGGATTCTGCCCGCACCGAATTGTTCAAAGCCGTCCAATTCCTCCCGAACCTTTTCCATTTCGCTCAAAAAAGGACGGGCAAAACGCAAAAGACGGTCTCCCGCCTCCGTCAGGGAAACTTTTTTGCCCTGGCGCCGAAAAAGGCGACTTCCACACTCATCCTCGAGAGACTTCATGGAATGGCTTACCGCTGATTGAGTGAGGAACAATCGCTTGGCCGTATCGGTGAAGCTTCCTGTCGAACAAAGCATGTCAAAAGCCTGTAATTGACGCGTATCAAAAGGGCGTATTCTTTTCATTGTTGATTATGGTTATGATATTGACCGAACATTTAGCATTTCATGAACCAAACTGAATTTTTTCACAAAATTGCTGCAAGGTTGATCGTTCCTTACCCACTGAAAAAGACGCCCTCCGCCGTTTTGGTATGAGCCCTGAAAAATCTTCGCGCTTGTCTGAAAAGCAAGAACCCCCTACCCTGAAGTCATGCCGATTAATCTGAGAATCATTGCGATTGCCATCCTCCTTGCCGTTGGCTTTCATAAACCACAAGCGCAGCAACACCCGATGGAAAAATTGGGGGGCGACCTTTTCGATACTTTCCGCACCAATAATTTTGCTGCATTGTTCGACCGTTCGGTCTTTTCGTTCACCGAAACCTCTTTTCGCGGATTCCTTCATCCTCTCCGCAACAAGAGTATACGGGACAACTTGATCGCCCAGCACAAAATACCGTTCCCCGCTTCGGTCAATTCTCCAACTCAAAAATGGAGGGAGGCGTTCAAGCACAATTGGCGAGAGCAATGGAGACACATCGCTCGCAATTCCCAACGGGATGTCTTTGATCAAGCTTTTGCACCTATTCTCGAAGGGGCCCAAAAGGAAGGCATCCAATGGCAAACGGCTCAACTCGTAGCTTGCGAGAATCTTTTGCCCGTAACTTGGACGAACGCCGGATTCAAAATCAAAGGCGACCCCGATTTGGAAGGAATCATCATGGGTTTCATTCTCGGAGAAGAAGTCATCTCATCGGTTGAAACGGCAGGCGAGAAGGTGGACTCCATCGAAGGGGTTCGGATTGCCGAAGTCTTACTCAATTCCATGGCCGACAAAGCCGGCTTGAAGGACGATGACCTCATTACCCAAGTCGATGGCATCGACGTTCAAAGTAAGCTCCATCTCGTTAAACTTGTGTCGGACCGCAATCAGGGCGACTTGGTGAAAATAAAGGTACGACGCGAGACCCCAAAAGAACCAGTGACCTTGAATTTCCAACTCACTCAAGAAATTGGTACGGGAAATGCCCGAAACCTGTTTATTGACCGTGACTGCACCTACAGGCTTCGGTTGGACGACCTTACCTATGCCAAAGCGTTCATGGTCGGACTCGACATACAAGACTCCGAAAAAGCCTACGACAAAGGGATTTTGGGCAACGGGGCAGGTCAAGGAGACGTCCTGATTCGATTCAATGAATACACCCCCGAAAACTTGTTCTATTTTTGTCCCGATCAAGAAGGTGCAGGCGGAAAAATCATCATCAAAGACCCATTCAATTACGACAAACCGAACCAGCGCACCGATCTCCTCTTAACCTTCTCCTACGGCCAACCAACCCGGTTTTACCAAATTCTCATCAAAGAGGTTATCCTGACGGCAAAAGGGCCCCTTTTATTCGAGCGCCCCCAATGGATTGGGCAAGTGCAACGACCCTTTGGAATATCCAATACCGCTCTCCGCTAGTTCATCAATTTCTCGATCAATTGACCGTTTTTGTAACGGGCGGCCCGAATCAATTTTCCCCGGTCGTCCCATTCCCTGAAGATTCCGTTTTGCATTCCGTCGAACCATTGCCCTTCGCTCTTCAAAATTCCCCTCGGATACCAAAATCGTTCCATCCCATCCTTCTTGCCATTTAAAAATCCTGCCTCGGCACGGGGAGAGAGGTCCGGATACTTTTCGATTACCATCCCGGTGTAAGGTTCTCGAGCCACGTCATTGTGCCAAAGCCCGCTCAGCTTATCCATGACCAAGCCTTCTCCGTTTATCGTTTTGATTTTCAAGGCAAGACGAACGTTCTCCCACCTGAGTGATTCCACCTCATTTTCCAAATCACGAATCCTCCTGCTACGATCCAGGGCTCCCGGTTCAACGGAATCCTCGGATTCGGCATCCTCTTGCGAACATCCAAGAAGAAGGATAAACGGAAGAAACAAAACGCAAACAAGTACTCTCTTCATTCTTCCGAACTGATAACCGAGCATACCTTAAAGGCAAGTCGATAGACTTGAATGAATTTTCGTGGATGCATTCCCACTCCAATCGCAAACCCACCAGCCCCTGTCTTTTTTTCCATTCGGAAGTTCCTAGACCAATACCGAAAAGATCACGATTGAACTCTTCCATAACGTTAAACCTGACGCTTAAGATTGATTTCCCCAAGAAGAAGGCTCAATTTGCCAACTCCGGAATGCAAGCAAACTTTCTCATTGGGCCTTTGACACAATCAAAGAAGACCATCCTTGGTCTTCTCCTCATTTTTCCGTGGGCATTTTTGTTCTCATCCACCAAGTCCGACCCGCTGCGCTTCGCAAAGGATTTCGAAAAATTCGCCGAAGTGGACAAGGTCAATCCGCCCCCTGCGAAAAACCTCACCCTTTTCACCGGCAGTTCCACCATCCGTCGTTGGAATACGCTGTCCCAAGACTTTTCGAAAACCCCTGTTCTCAACCGGGGCTTCGGGGGCTCTCAACTCCATCAGGTCCTTCACCACTTCGACCAACTCTTCCCCCGCTACAAGCCCGTACGGATCGTTCTGTACTGCGGGGAAAACGACCTCTGGCACGGCAAAACAGTCGAAAAGACACTCACCGATTTCACCACCCTCGTTACGCGCATCCACAAAGTTCTTCCCAATACTCCCATCGTCTACCTCTCGTGCAAGCCCTCGCCCAAGCGCATGAGCGAATGGCCGACCTACCAGGAGCTCAACGGAAAGATTCAGACCCTCTGCAAAAAGGAACCCTTACTCAAGTATGTCGATCTCTCACCCATTTTACTTGATACCTATGGAAAGCCCGCTCCCGGGATCTGGGACGCAGACGACCTACACCTGAACCAAGCCGGCTACGCTCGGTTGACCAAGCTTTTGGTTCCCATTCTCGAAAACTAATCTGATCATCGGCCTTCCATTAATAATCAGGTAGCCCGTTACGGGAATCAATGAATTTGTTCCTTTGTATGTTGAAAGGATCGCTGCATCCTTTATGTTTTATTTCAATTATGAAACTTCAGGATCTCAAGAATTCCCTCGGGCAACTCGAAGAAGTAACCTTCGTTTTACCCAACGGCGGGTACGTTCCACCTCACTTTCACGTCACCGAAGTCGGAAAATCGAGCAAGCATTACGTCGACTGTGGAGGAACTGTCCGCACGGAAGAAGTCGTCACCTTTCAGCTTTGGAGCGCCAACGACTACGACCACCGGATTCAGCCCAAAAAAATTCTCGACATAATCGGGATCGCGGAAGAAACCCTCGGTTTGGAAAACCTTGAAGTGGAAGTCGAATACCAGTCAGACACCATTGGCCGCTACGGTCTTTCCGACGAAGACGGTCGTTTTGTTTTGACCACGACCCAAACGGACTGTCTGGCCAAAGACAAGTGCGGGATCCCCGAGGAATCCGTAACCATTCCCATGGTTTCTTCATCCAATTGCGGCCCCGATTCGGGTTGCTGCTGATTGGACTTACTCGCCCTCTCCCGACGGAGATCTGTTTGCGATACAAATCAATTCCTTGAGCGTGCGGGCATAGAGGCGCCCATCCGCGCATGCCAGTCCCGAAAGAGTCCAGGTTTCTCCCGCCGGTCCCAAGTCGCTGATGGATACCAAGGCATTCTCGTTGAGAATCGGGGCATTCCATTTGAGAACGTAGACCATCCCTACCATCGTCGGAAAATAGATCAAATCACCCACCACCACTGGGGGAGCGGATGAAACGTGCCCCCACCCACTTCCTGCATTTCTCTTATCCTGAGTCGCCTTGAATCCGTAAGCATTCTTCATGTCGTTCGGCAAACTCTTCTCCCAAAGGATCTCATCATCCCGACCCGCTTTGCGTATAACCTGCACGGGAACCTGCAAGTACTCGACCTGGCCGCTTTTCAAATTAACCCGTCCGATGTAAAACCCGCCGAACGAACGAAAATAATGATATTTCCCGACAATCAGGTTCGTAAAATAAGTAATTGGCTTTTTTGACTTCGGAAAGGTACCCGTCACAGTTTCGTAATCTTTCCCATCCCATCCTGTTATCGCAACACCCTTGGTCAAGGAAACCCCACTCAACGGCGCTCCCGATTCAATCGCAACCGATCGGTGTTCATCAGCCAAGAAAAAATGGCCTGCCTTGCCCGCCCAGTTTGCATTTTGAGCCGCGGCATATCCCTTGATCTCGCGATCCCATAGGCTCTTTCCGTTTGACGCATCGATCAAAGAAAGCCCGTAAGGTTCCTCGGGCGGTTTGTGCCCGCCCCCACGCCCAGTCAGTATGGCGGGTCGACCGTCGGGCAAGACATCCAAAATCGAGGTTGAATGAACCGAGGTACCAGCCTCGGCTTGCCAAACCAACTCGCCGCTACTCAAATCGTAAGCCCTCAAGTGAGTCCAGAATTCCTTGCTCCGCCCCAAAGGCTGAGAACCACCTTTGGTGGTCGCTGAGAGCGGAAGATCATATCTAGGAGCATGCATCAGGATGACCTTCCCGTCATGCAGGATCGGCTCGTGAGCCCGGGCATGGTGACGACCGAAAGGCGTCCAAACGTGTTTCCACAATTCCTCTCCCTCATAATCGAAACACTTGATCGTTCCCCCGACGTTGACGAAGACCACCCGCTTCCCGTCGGTCACCGGAGAGGCCGCCGTATTATCGCTGAACAGACTCGACAAATCAGTTTCCCGAGTTCCCCCGATTTTCCTTCGCCAAAGTTCCTTGCCGGACCGGGCATCGAAACACATTCCCAAAATCGTAGAACCCACCTGCGAATCTTCCGTAATCTCGTCGTGGGACGCAACGAACACCCGCCCCTCGCTGAGCACAGGCGCCCCCTGCCCCGTGCTCGGAAGCTTGACCCGCCAAAGCACCGCCTCGTTTGAGGATACGCTGAAAGCTGACGGAGCTTGGTCGTTGGATGCGAAATTTCCCAGCGGACCGGTCGCCTGAGGCCAATCAACCGACCAGACAAGTGTCGTCGGCCAAAACAAAACAAGAAAAGACAAATGCTTCACGGGTTTCGAAAAGAATCCGAATTCCTACGGGATGCAACCCTTGAACGTCTGCGTTCGGGTGGGTCCGAAGGTTGGTAATGTAAACTAGCTTTCGACCGACTGTTGGGGGGAGAAAGTCACGAAGTAGATCATGAAAAGCAGAAAAAGGTTTCCAAAGATTTGCTTGTAATCCCCAATCCAAAAGTGAGTGATGGCGGCTCCAATCATCGTAATCATGAGGAGAGAGCCCGAGTACAAGGCAAAGTCAAAGGTCGTATCCTTCAATATAAAAGGCAGCACGATTCCGATTCCACAGACGACTTCCACTATTGAAATAGCCCGAACGATCAGCGGATCGAAGTACGAAACCCAAAGCATTTTCTTGGCAAGCACATCCACCGGTTGAATAAAGCGATACCCTCCGCCTACGGCAAAAATGAGGAACAACAAAAGCTGAAGAGATATCCGGAAAGTAGCCATCGGTTTGGTCAGGTGGCGATTGCGAGCACGGAAACCAAATAAACGACCGTCAAACAAGCGCACAGCAAAGAGAAAGAAGGGAGCATTTTGTGCGGAGGGCTCTTGAGCCGAACATGAGTCAATAAAGCGGCCACCATGAGGACCGCGATCCCCGAAGCTCCGATCCTCACAATATCCAAGCTGTCGCTGAAGAGCATGATGGCGAAAGAAAGTTTGAAAATCCCCACCAAATCTCTCAACCAAGGAGGTAAATTGAAATGCTTGAATTCGTCTTTGATGTTGTTGTAACGAACACCCCAAACGAAAATAATTGAACCAAAAATAAGAATGGTTAAAAGTTCCAAAGTATCGGGTAAAGTAATCATAGAACAGTAAATACAATAAATGGGCTTATTTGAATATCACAAAATAATGAATTTTTTTCATCGCAACCTATCTTATTCCAAAAGTAAAAAGTTTCCTTCATGAGATTTTTACCCACAGCCTACTGGAGCTGGTTCTTAGGACTTTGCACAACCTTGGTTCAAGGAGAGACCCGACCAAACATTTTATTTTTGTTCAGCGACGATCATGCCCTTCGTACAATTGGGGCTTACCCCGGCTCGATCAACAAAACACCCAACCTCGACCGCATTGCCGACGAAGGCGCCATTTTCACCCACTCCTTCAACGTCAATTCGATCTGTTGCCCAAGTCGGGCAGCCATCCTGACCGGCAAACACAGCCAAGCAAACGGAGTGATCGGCAACAGCGCAAAATGGAATGGCAAGCAATGGGTTTATTCCAGGGAAATTGGAAAAGCCGGTTACCAAACCGGATTGATCGGGAAATGGCACCTCAAGGGCAACCCGACCGACGAATTCCAGCACTGGGAAATTCTCTCGGGCAAAGGTGGACAGGGATCCTATTTCAACCCGACCTTTCTTTCGGCCAAAGGGGAAAGCAGGGTAACCGGACACTCCACCAAGATCATCACCGACAAGGCACTCGACTGGCTCAACAACCGGGACTCGGAAAAACCCTTCCTGCTCTGCGCCCAATACAAAACTCCGCATATTCATCGATTGCCACCACCCAATCGAATGGAAGGATACGACGACCGTACCTTTCCCGTCCCCGATACTTTCTTCGATGACTTCAGCACCCGCTCCTCTTTCGTGTCCAAGACCTGGATGGCCCTCAAGGGAATGAAAGGACATGTCCTCAACATCGCTCCCACGGAAGAGGAGATTAATCAAAACCCGAAAATTCGCCCACCCTTTCTCCAGGAGATGAACCCCCGACAGCGCAAAGCATGGCATGCGGCCTACGACTCCAGAAACCTTGAATTGCGCAAGATGAAGGAAGAAGGAAAGCTGGAAGGCAAAGAGGCCCAGCTTTACGTCTACCAACGGTTCATCAAGGATTACATACGGTGCATCGACGGGCTCGATGATCAAGTCGGACGCATCCTTTCCTTCCTCGATGAAACCGGTTTGGCGAAAAATACTTTGGTCATTTACAGTTCCGATCAGGGATTTTTTACAGGCGAACACGGCTGGGCCGAAAAACGTTGGATGTACGAAGAAAGCTTCAAGTCCCCGCTTCTCATGCGCTGGCCCGGAGTCATTAAACCACAGACCCGAATAAGCGAGCTCGTCCAAAACATTGATTTGGCACCGACTCTGATTGAAGCCGCCGGGTTGCCAATACCGAAATCCGTTCATGGATTGCCTCTCCAGCCTATCTTCTCGGGAAAGAAAACGAAACCCTGGCGGAAGGATCTCCTCTATCAATATTTTGATGGAGGCACACCGGAGAATCGAGGGCCTTACAACATGCCCCGCCACGAAGGAGTTCGGGACACCAGATACAAATTAATCTCTTTTTACGAATACGGGCAGTGGGAACTTTATGATCTTCAAACCGATCCGCACGAAGTTAATAACCTATACAAAAACCCCTCCATGAAGCCCCAGATCGAACGGCTCAAGAAACGCCTGGCCGAATTGAAGAAAGGTTATGGTCTGTAATTCGGCTAAAGTCCTAAAGACCGAGTTAAGACCCTGCCGCAAAAAAAACTCCTCCCTGCTCAAATGAACAAGAAGGAGTAATCAATAATATATCATTAGAATAACCAACTTTGGGAGCTAGGTCAAATAACCTGAGTTTTTAATTGGCAAAACCGTACAAAACCGCCAAGATGAAATCACATTATAACCAAATGTTAAATATCATGAAATACTTACTCTCTATTCTTGCTATGCTCTCGATTGGCTTTTTTGCCTCTTGTTCCGAAAAGGCAGCCGAGTGCTGCTCCGATTCAGGTGAGTGCTGCGAAGGTCACGACCACGACGACGCCAACGCGTCCGAGTAAAGCCTCTTAACGTTAGTGTGGGTCGTTCGGGCTCTGCCCGAACGCTCCCTCACTCGCGACTCAAGCATCACATCTCAACTGCCTTCTTCTACGAAGGCGACCAGTTCCTTTGCTGCAGTTGTAAAACTGCAATTCTAAGGAATATAAATATGTATCGGAACATTATTTTTTCTTGATCCAATCTAACGACCAACCCTTGTCCAATTTCCTCGTACGGTTTTGGATGTCCATGTGAAAGCAAAGATGAGAGCGGCAATTGCGGCTCCGACGACAAACCCGCCGACAGCCCAGCCAAGGGAGGTAAAAGCTGAAGAAACCTTTTCAAAAAACGAGTCCCACCCTTCGGGCAAAGAAGGGATGCCAAACCGAAAGAACAGCAAGGAGACGACCGCTCCTGCAAAACCCCATGGAACGATTTTCTTCAAGGATTCTCTCCAAAAGTTTGGCTCAAAAAGGCACTCTTACCATTGATCATGGACCAAATACTATCGGGGATGGAAAGCGCGGGCAATTTTCCCCGAGTAAAAAAATCAGCAAGGTCCAGCCCAAAGGCTTGTAAGAAAGGTATCGAGAATCGTATTCAAAATCCCTCGCAAGGTTTTATAGCCAATTTGCAAAAAGGTTGTTCTTTTTACGATTGATCACTTGGCGGGTCTTCCTCCGGTTTGTTTTCTCGTTCGATATCGTTTAGGTCCGAACGAACCACCACCGTACCGGCAATAAAATCATGCAATGCTCTTCGCTTTTCATTGAGTAACATCGTACCCACTTCCAACAGGAACCAGAAAAGAAGAACATTATCCACCGAGCTTACGCTGCTTTCCGTGCCAATGTATCCAAATATAATTGCAAAAGGGATGATATCTCTCAAAACGGATTTTTTTAAGCTGATCTCCCTTTCCGTATGACAATCCACTACCCTGATTTTGGTTATCATTTTACCGATGGTGGCTCCATATTTCCAATGGAAATAAATCGAATAGGGATAATACGACAAATAGGCACAACCAAAAATGAACCCTCTCCAATCCCTAGGAAATTCAATGAGCCATCCTTATTGAGATCGGCTCTTAGGTCCTGCAATCTGTATTGCTCAACATATTTGGATGAACTCCCTTATTGATACTGTATTATAATGGGCAAAGTAATTTTTTTGGTAAGCCACCAGACTTGAGTTCCGATTACTAGCATTGAACTAGTCCACCAGATCCAACATCTGATCATGTTCTTTGTGCTAGCTTGGTATATTTTCTCACCATTTAATTAATCAATGGGGAGAGTTGACACAGCAAAGATCAGCCTTTTAATTTTAATTATGAATGATCCATTCAAAGAGGATGATCCCCCAAAGCCAACTGGCAGACCTCCCAAACCAGGAAAACCTCCATTGTATAAGGATCGCAGAGCACATAGGATTGAACTGCGTAATAAGATCTCGGGGTACAAGGAAGAAATCAATGAACTCAAGAATTTTAAGACAGATGATGAATCAAAGAAAGTCGAAATTGAGCAAAAGATGTCTGTGTTAAAGACTCGACTCAAAGAATGCGAAATGGAAAAAGAATCTATTGAGCAATTCAACCATACGCAGTTCGTAAAAAATGTGGAGAAGAGTAGAGAAGACGAGTCTCGTTTCGACAAGGAGTCACATGGTAAGACTCGTTTTTTTAAAAACCTAACCAAGAATACGGAATCCGAAAACACTATTGCAGATTCATTATTGGATCCCTCAGGGGATGAAAGCACGAAGTTAGCAGATTCCGTTCTGGAAGTAGACAAAGAGGATGAAGTTTCTTTAGTTGAACCAGTAAAGGAGACTGGATCAAGCGAACCTCCTGAGAAAAAAGAGAACGAGGAAGAAGTCGAAACTGAATCTTCCTTACCTCCCATTGAAATACTCCCAAACACAATCGTCTAGCCTAGGCTATTTCATTTATTTGTATTGCCATTTGATAGGTTAGGAAGAGTTAATTTTTGTATGGAAAAGCTCTCTCGCTTTATTAAATGAGGGCCCAATTTCGTGTTGAGTCGAGTCAGATATTTCTCCTCGTGTGAATCATCTTTCAGTTCGTATCGATCAAAAGATAGACTGTGGATTTAGTTCCAAAATCTTTACTCCTTTAGGGTTAATTACTTCATTTATCCTGTACCATTGCCGATTTTCAGTCTTCGTGGCAGTTGCCCATTAAAAGCTTATATCGTGTTATATTCGGGTACATAGTGATAAAAAAGTCTAACAAAAAAGACCCCCAAAGGAGAGGCTTTATTCAAGCAGGAAACCCGCTTTTTTAAAATGGAACCGAGAATCGGATTCGAACCGACGACCTACGCATTACGAATGCGACAGTAATCCTCTAGATCAGTGGGTTGCGCAAGACTGTTGCCAGAATGTTGCCATTACTTGTTGCGCAGGAAAGAAGACTTCCGCCTTTCATAAGCAACTAATTCCTTAAAACTCAGAGGACTGCAAATCCTCTATTCGCCGGTTCGATTCCGGCCCGCGCCTCCATTCCTTCTAAACTTCGATAAGCACATGGATTTATCCCCGAGATTACCTCAAAGTGACAAAAGAAGTAACCACAGGTTTTTTATAATCAGTCTCGCTGTGACAGTATTTTAATTATCCATACTGGGAAGGGAGTCAGGCAGAATTGTTCGAATGGTAAAGCAAGATTAATTCTCTTACCTATTTCATCAGTAACGCAACCATTACGCAGATAAACAAAAACATTCCGAAAAATAAGATGAGATCTGCTTGATCTCTATCTGATAATGGCTCTTCTTTCACCTTTTTACGGGATTCGCATTCTGGATCAGAGCACCGAAAACCATTATCAGACCCGTCCCCTTGAATTTTTTTTCCGCACCAAGCGCATTTATATCGAAACCAACATCCAAGCTGAGTTAAGCCCTTTTTTTTATAATATTTATCTTCTTCTTTCATTTCTTTTCAATTTTTAAATATACTTAGTTCTCAACCGTCGAGGTAGAACTTTTATTCCTCCAGAAAAAAATAGAAATGTACAGTACAACGATAATACCTGACATATGGAATCCCATATTTAACCAAAACATTACAGGCGATTCATCTACTTTGAATGTATCATTTTCACCAGTTTCGTCGAAGAAGTTGGTTATGCTTCCAGACTCAAAGCCAAAATAAATATGGTAGATGTCAAAAATAACCATTGCTGAGAGAATTAACCAAACCCAATGCTTTTTCATTTTGACATCTTATGCTTTTTGGTTGGATCGGTCCGTTATAAACTTATGATAAATTTGTAACAAAAATCGATTCTTCAAACATACCCAACTCACAGCAGCCGTTCGAGCGGGATAGATGGGTTCGGAGGTTCTTTGGGTGTTATTTTCATCCGTTGCCACTTGAGCCCTCAAACAGAATTATATTTAGGTATATAGTGGCAAAACGGAGGTCTACAAAAAAAAGACCCTCCCGAAGGAGAGCCCTTATTTAAGCGGGAAACCCGCTATTTTAAAATGGAGCCGAGAATCGGATTCGAACCGACGACCTACGCATTACGAATGCGTTGCTCTACCAACTGAGCTATCTCG